>JBDRUF010000070.1 GCA_039801245.1 candidate division WOR-3 bacterium | reverse complement strand
GCTGAATGGGAGATTTCCCACAAATACGCGCTTACCCATTTACTTCCCTCCATTAGGTTTGCGCTTGGGAGGCGTTACAGGCTACGGGACAGAAAATTCAGCCAACGCAGACCCTAACGGACCACAAGCATTTCCCGGGCTCTTTACTCTCTGACCGGTTTGAGCCCGTCCCAACCGGTCAAAATATAATAACATATAAAATTTACCTGTCAACTTAAATCTGCAAGGAGGTTTGAAGTGGGGCATAGGCTTCCGGGCTGTTGACCAGGGAACTTTCCTGTTTATAATAAATATATGGCGATGTGGAATGGACCTTTAGAGAAAATAGACGACACCCGGGTTTTGATTCCCAAGAGTTACAAGCCCGGTATGAGGGTTGATGGCATCATCTATGCCGATGCCAATCTTCTTGATGACATCAAGCAGGACCAGGCGCCAGAGCAGGTTGCCAATGTGGCCACTCTACCTGGGATTGTCGGCGCATCCCTGGCGATGCCTGACATCCACTGGGGCTATGGCTTTGCAATTGGTGGGGTGGCAGCGTTTGACCTGAAGGATGGTGTCATCTCGCCGGGTGGTGTTGGCTATGACATCAACTGCGGTGTCAGGCTTCTGCGCACCAGCCTTGAGCGCAAGGATTTAAAGCCTGAACTTCTGGAGAAACTGCTTAGGGCAATATTTTACAATGTTCCTTCTGGTGTTGGCTCAAAGGGCAAGATAAGAATCTCAAAGGAGCTGGTGGCGCAGGTTCTCACCAGAGGTGCACGCTGGGCAATTGAACAGGGTTATGGTAGCGAAGAGGATCTGGAATATACCGAGGAAAAGGGTGAGATGCCAGGGGCAGACCTTGCCGGTGTGTCCCAGAGGGCTCTGGAAAGGGGTATGCCGCAGTTAGGCACCTTGGGTGCGGGCAATCACTTCCTTGAGATTCAGGAGGTGGTTGAAATCTATGATCAGAAGGCGGCAGCTGAGCTTGGTATCCATCTCGGTCAGGTTACGGTGATGATTCACACCGGGTCGCGCGGTCTCGGGTATCAGATTTGTGATGACAATGTCAGGTCTTTGATTGCCGCTGCCCGCAAATACGGGATTGAACTTGTTGACCGGCAGCTTGCCTGTGCGCCCATTGACTCGCCTGAAGGTAAGCGCTATTTCGGGGCGATGGTTGCTGCTGCCAACTACGCCTGGGCAAACCGGCAGGCAATCACCCACTGGGTGCGCGAGGCATTCGCTCAGGTTCTTGGTCTGCCAATTGAGAAATTGGGAATGACGCAGGTATATGATGTTGCCCATAACATCGCCAAGATTGAGGAGCATGAAATCAACGGTAAAAGGATAAGACTGTGCGTCCATCGTAAAGGGGCAACCAGGGCATTTCCACCGGGTCATCCTGCCCTGCCAGAAAAATACCGCCATCTCGGTCAGCCGGTCCTGATTCCCGGTGATATGGGCACAAGCTCCTATCTGCTTTTGGGCACACACACCGCGGCGCAGCAGACATTTGGCTCTGCGTGTCATGGTGCTGGCAGGGTCTGGTCAAGGACCAAGGCGCTGGAGGAGACCAAGCGCCGGGATGTTGCCGCAGAACTCAGGGCAAAAGGAATCTTGGTGATGGCGGCAAGCCGTGATGTCCTGAATGAGGAGGTGCCGGACGCTTACAAGAATGTTGACCAGGTGGTTGATGTGTGCCACCGGGCCGGGATTTGCCGCAAGGTGGCGCGGATGAGACCACTCGGAGTTGTCAAAGGGTAGAGATAGTTTATAGTTTTAGGTTCGGAGTTCATAGTTGGGAAGATTAAGAACCAGAACCCAAGAACGACAAACTACATTGCGATGGGTTTTAGTGAAAAGGTAAAGGCGGCGCCCAATGAGCCGGGCGTTTATCTTTTAAAGGACCGGCAGGGCAAGGTTCTTTATATCGGTAAGGCGCGCAGTTTGCGTGACCGCTTGCGCTCCTACCTTCAGCCTCAGTTCCAGCCCCGGCTGGCTGCACTTCTACGCCGGGTCCTTGACCTTGAGACCATTGTCACCCGCTCTGAGGTTGAGGCGCTACTTTTGGAGGAAAGTCTGATAAAAATCAAAAAGCCCCGTTATAATGTCCGTCTCCGGGACGACAAGAAGTACCCCTATCTTAAAATCACCGTTCAGGAAAGCTTCCCGCGCATCTTCATCACGAGAAACATTAAGCCTGATGGCTCGGTTCTCTTCGGACCTTATACCAGTGCCAAGGAGTTGCGCAAGGCGCTCAGGGGTGTGCGGCGCATATTCAAACTGCGCACCTGCAAAAGGGAACTGCCCGATGAGACGGTCAAACAACCCTGCCTGAACTTTCAGGTCAAGCGCTGTCTTGGACCCTGTATCGGCAGGATAACCGCAGAGGACTACCGCCAGGTTGTTGAGAGTGTGATTGCCTTTCTCTCAGGTCGCTCTGAGAAACTTACCGAAGAAATTGAACAGCGGATGTGGCAGGAGGCTGAAAGCCAGCGCTATGAGCAGGCGGCAATATTGCGCGACCAGTTGCTTGCCCTGCGCGAGGTTGTCAGGCATCAGGAGGTTGTCACCCAGGACCCGACCGCCCGCGATGTTATTGGGCTCGCAAAGGGCATAAAGGGTGCGGTTGGGGTTGTTTTCCGAATCCGGGAAAAGAGGATTGTTGCCCGGGAACAGTACTCCCTTGCCGCAGATGAAACGGTCCCGGACGAGGAGATTCTTGAGGGGCTTTTGCGCTCGGTTTATACCCATACTGCAGACCTGCCCGATGAGATTGTCCTGCCTTCTCCGATTGCTGGTGTTGACCTTTTTGAAGAGGTGTTTGCCGAGCGCCGCAATAAGAGGGTGAAGATTGTCACCGCGAGCCGCGGGGAGAAACGCGCGCTTGTGGAACTGGCTCAGCGGAATGCCGAAAAGGCGCTTGTGGAGATTCTGCCCCAGGAGGAGCGCATCCCCAAGGCAAATCAGGAGCTGGCAAGAATCCTTAACCTGCCCGCACCACCAAGGTTGATTGAAGGGGTTGACATCTCCGATACGCAGGGAACAAATGCGGTGGGCTCGGTTGTTGTTTTTAAGGATGACCGGCCGCTGAAAAGCCATTACCGGCTTTTTAAGATAAGAACCGTATCCGGTCCAAATGACTTTGCGATGATTGCCGAGGTCCTTGCCCGCCGGGTCAAGGGGCTCTTGGAGAAAAACCTGCCTCTGCCAGACTTGGTGCTTGTTGACGGCGGCAAGGGGCAACTTTCAGCCGCAATCAACGCCTATCACCAGTTTGACCAGGAGATTCCCATCCTCGGTCTTGCCAAACGCACCGATACCCTCTATTACCTTGACGGCAGGGAGATCTCCATCCCCTTAACATCCCCCGCACTCAAACTCCTCAAGCGTATCCGTGATGAGTCCCACCGCTTTGCCATCACCCTGCATCGCAAAATCAGGGGTAAAAGGATGGTTGTTTCTGAACTGGACACAATCCCTGATATTGGTCCTTGCCGGCGTCAGGCTTTAATCCGCCACTTCGGCTCAATAAGTAAACTGCGCGGTGCCAGCATCGACGACATCGCCAAGGTCAAAGGCATCGGCAAAAGCCTTGCCGAGAAAATCTATCACCACCTCCACCAACAGACCTGATTACCTTACAATCACAACCTTTCGCCCTATCCCTGAACTGCTCTGGATGAAATAGACACCTGGTGCAAGGTGGCGAATGTCATTGGCACCGGGCAAAAGGTCAAGCACTATCCAACCGGTAATGCCAAACGGGGCGCTGGTAGTAGCACCCCGCATCCATCCTCACTCTCCTTATCGCATCAAGACCATTTTCTTGGTATCTATTATTCCTGATGCTTCAAGCCGATGCATAGCAGACAATAAAATGCCCGTCAACTGGGCAACCTTAACACTCTGCCTTTTCATCTCTACTCCTTTCTTTTTTGTCCTTGCAGACCTCTCCATTCTGTTTTTTTCTGCTTTTTTCTTTCTTTACATACTCACCTCCTTTTTAACTTGACTATCCTCCAAAGAAGGCTATAATGAATTTGTGGCTGTTCACATTCTGTTCCCCGTCCTTCTGACTTTGACATCCTATACCGACTCCTTTGAATTCCGAGAGTACACCCGCATCCCTTTTACTAATGATAAAGGCGTGGTTTGCGGTGACGGTGACCACGATGGACTTATAGAGATTTATGCATTTCCAGAAATTCCGCCCAGCCGTGAGTTCTATGCAATTGAGCTCAATGGAACTCAGTATGACACTGTCCGAATCCCAGGTCTAAACGACTGTGCCGCCTATCTCATAGGAGACTTTGACAGTGATGGGCTATCAGACCTTTTTGTGTACGCCCAAATCTACGAAAGTCGAGATTCCGCATCTTTGCCATTATCTCGTGTATGGGAAGCACGCACTTTTCCACTCACCTACCGCCCCGTTGTTGCCGACCTTGACCAGGACTCCTTCCGTGAAATTGTGTTTGCTACTCCGAACATCAATCGCGCCTTCAGGCTTGAATGCACAGGTGATAACTCCTACTCACTCAAAGATACCTTTCGTCCCTCATCAATCACCTGTGTTCAGGCATCTGTCGCCTATGATATGAACCAAAACGGCAAACCCGAACTGCTCTTCTTGAATATGGACGGTATCCTCTACTTCTATGAAGCGGTTGGCAACGACTCGTTCAACTATCTCTCATCCTGTTCCACTTATACCGCAGAACGGATTGTCTCTGCCCTTGCCTGCACCCCGGATATGGATGGCGATGGGCTGCCCGAGGCAATTTGCGCTTCAAAGGAAATCCCTGCCTTTTTGACCGTAGTAGAAATGGTCGGTTCAGACACATTCGCGGTTGTCTGGGATACCATTCTGATTGGACCGAGCGCGCCTGACAGGACGATTGTAGTTGGAGATGTGGACGGCGATGGCATAAATGAGTTTGCTATTGCAGACGGCGACTCAGTTAGGCTTTTCCGCTGCACCGGCGATAACCAGTATCAGCAGTTCTATGCCCTCCATAACCACGAGGAGGAAATTGGCTTCTGCGACATCACAGGCGACGGCAAAGATGAACTAATCGTCAGACGAACACCCTATACAATTATTTACGAATACTGCCAGGTTGGCATTGCTGAGCGGCAGTTAAGACAACTAGAGAGAGTCAGTATCAGCCCGTCGGTTGTGGCAAGGGGAAAGACAATAGGGCTGGATAGATTGCCAGATGGAACAAAGGTGCAGGTTGTTGATGTATCCGGTCGGGTTGTTGCTGAACCTGAAAGGTTGTGGAATACAACCGCCATTTTACCCGGCGCCTATTTTCTCCGTCTTACCAAAGGCAATCAGAGCATCACCCGCAAAGTCTTAGTTATAGAGTAACACTACAGATTTTCAAAGAGCAAAAACAAAAACTAAGGTCCAGGCTTGAAAAGATGGTGAGGGATTCCTCCACTCCGGTCGGAATGACAGAAAGGAAAGTCAGAATGAACGGCTTAATCTGTGTGCCTTTCTGCCTGCACAAGACTGAAGACCGGAGACCGAAGA
>JBDRUF010000069.1 GCA_039801245.1 candidate division WOR-3 bacterium | reverse complement strand
AGTGGCACTTAGGCAGCAAGAAATAATAAAACAAAGGAGCCTTCTGTCAACTTCTGTAAAGAGGCGCAAAAGAGACTGCTCCCCCTCATTAAGAGCCAGAATCTTGGGAAAATTAACAGGAGGGTTTGGAGGATTATGGGGAGCCTTGATATAAGAAACGCATCATCAATGCGTTAATGAGTTGATAGTTTTTGGTTTATGGTTTTCAGGGCAGGTCCACCCCACCCATACCACTACCATTTCGGTTTTGGGTTTGAGCTTAATGGCTGGGCTGAAAAAGGTGTGAGGAGGAAATGGTGAATAGGTTTTTAGGAGATTGGCGGGTTTGGGTGTGGGAAGGGGTTGGGACCGGCTGTGAGGGTCATATTTGCGCGGATTGCATCAGGTGATTGGGGAAGAAAATGTATGCTTGACAGGGGGCTGGTTTGTGGTAATATTAAGGCATAAGGTTAAAAGTCAAATCTGCCCTGAAATGATGGGCAGGGAAAAAAGGAGGTCTAATGATAGTTACGATGGTTTGTGCGTTTGTGATTGCGCTGAGCCCGGCTGGGTTTCAGAGCAACACCCCGCCGAACTGGGGCGGTGGCGGTCCGGATTCCTTCGGTTACCGGTATCTTGACTCAGACACTGTCTGCCCGGGTGCACCCACCTACAATTGGATTAACATCAAGGGCTTGGGCACAAGGGTGACCGGCTTAGGTGACGACAATGTTGTCGGACCGTTTGAGATAGGGTTTGAATTCCCGTATTACTGGTACAAGGTAAGCAAGGTCTATATTGGCTCAAACGGCTACATCGCATTCCATGATAATGCCCTGAATGCCCATCCGTTTCCGCCGATTCCCAATCCCCGGCGCACCAACAACACCCTTGCGGCGATGATGTGCGACCTTGACCCTTCGGATTCGCCCAATGGCTCGGTCTGGGTCTGGACAAGTCCAAACAACGACACCTTTATTGTTGAGTATGACTCAATCAGGTTCTGGTCCACCGGCGGCAACAACTCCTTCCAGATTATCCTCTCTTTGCCTGACTCCTCCATTACCTTCCAGTACAAGGAGCAACAAGGTCAGCCCTATAACGGCTGGCTCCCGGATGGGAATCAGTGTGGGATTGAGAATGTCTCGGGCAGGATTGGTCTGAACTACCTCTCCGGCAACATTCCCCCTGGGAATATGTACCATCCGGAACTGGCGGTAAAGTTTATTCCACCTGAGTCAACAACCCTGCAGGTGCATGATATGGCGGTGCGCAATGCGATGAACGACCGCAACGGCGGGATGTTTGCGATTAACCGCGAACCCATCACCTTCTGGGGTGTTATCCAGAACACCGGTAACCAGACCGAAAATGAGTTCAAGGCTTATGCGCGGGTGCGCACACCGGTAGGTGCGGTCCTGTTCATCGATTCAACAATGGTCCGGGCGCTCCATCCGAACGAGACCGACTCGGTGGTGTTTACCAGGACCTGGACACCAACAAATACCGGCACATATGTGATTGAGGTGATTACAAAACTGCCCGGTGATGCGGTGCCAGTCAATGATACGGCAAAGGTGGAACTGGGGGTTGTGACCCTACCAGCGACCCTATCCTATGACCGTGGCACCAGAACCCATATGTGGTCTTGGAATGGACCTGGTGGTTATGGAGCAAGGTTTGTGCCACCGGTTTATCCCTGCTCAATCATCAATGCACGGATGTATATGAGTTCCACAAGCCCGGTGGAGTGTGCGATGGCGATTTATGATGACAATGGACCTGGAGGCTCTCCTGGTGACCCGCTTTATGCTGCGACGGTGACGGTGAGTGCTGAGCAGTGGTACACAATAACCCCACCCAGCCCAATTGTGATAGAAGAAGGTGCATTCTTTGTTGGTGGAACCTCAGCGGTTCCCAGTGCACCTTCGTTCGGGCACGATTCGGTGGCACCGATATCCAATCAGAGCTGGGAATATACCGGTGTCTGGGCAACCTCACGGCATGACCAGGATGTGATGGCGAATGCAAGGGTCTCAGGTCCGGTGGGTGTTTTTGAACTACAGCCCGAACCGGTGAAGATGCCGGCAAAACTTGAGGTTGCACCCAATCCTGCAACCAATACGGTCAGGCTGACGCTTAACCGCGCAATTGACGGCGAGGCTGAGATTTTTGATGCCACCGGCAAACTGGTGCAAACAGTAATTTTGAAAGACGGCGCAGGTGTATTTGACAGCCGCAAACTGGCAGGGGGTATCTACTTCGCGCGGGTGAAAGAGAACGGTTCCGGTGTGGCAAAGGTGATAATTTCAAAATAGTACAAACGGCTTTGCATGGGGGCGGCGAAAGGTCGCCCCCTTTTTATTTTTCAGACCGAAGTAAAGGTTGTAAACTCGGAAATTTTTTAGGATGGAAGTGATGGTTGATAAGGTTAATGATAATCCCTGGAATTTGCTGATTTAGTTGAGTTTCAAATTTTTGCGCAATCTCGGCAGCCGGGGTATGGAGGAGGGACTTAAGCAGGTTGATTTGGTCAATGGTCAATGGATAGGTGCGGCTGGTTGTTTCTTTAGGGAGGCAGGTGGCGCAGACCACACCACCACGGGCGATGTTAAAGTTTGCCGTTTCAGAGATGGGAGAGCGGCACCGCAGGCAATGGTTGAGTTCTGGTTTGTATCCAAGAAAGGTCAGGGCTTTCAGAAGAAAGGAGAGGAGTAAAGGTTGGAGGGATGGGGTAGATGCATTTTCAATTGCAGAAAGGTAGGTTACAAGGAGTTTGAATATCCGCATTTCAGGATGGTGGGGTGGAAGGGTGTTGAGGAGGAATTCGGCTATCTGGCTGGCGGCAACGAGCCGGTTGGGGTCAAGGGCGATGCCAGAATGGGTGGAGATGAGTTCGGCGTCGGTCAAGGTGCACATATCACCGGTTCGTGCCAGGTAAAGCACCAATTGGGAATGGGCGAAAAGGTTGAGACTGGGACCAAGCGGGCTTTGGGGGCGCCGTGCACCTTTGGCGATGCCGGTAATAATGCCAATCTCCTGAGTGAGAAGGGTGACAACCTTAGATGATTCGCGCCATCGGCGCTGGCGCAGGCAAACGGCTTCAGTTTTAACAATCCGGCGCATCAGTCCTCAGAGCGAATCTCACCCACAAGTTCCTCCACAAGGTCTTCAAGGGTAACGATGCCTTTGACCCTCCCGTGCTGGTCTTCAATAACTGCGAGATGCTCACCCCGGTGCTGCATCTGGCGCAAAAGTTCCAGCGCCCGGGTGGTTTCCTTTACCCGCATAACTGGGCGCACCACCGGGTAATCAGAATCTCTAAGGAGGTCTTTGGCAATGATGCAACCGATGATGTTGTCCCGGGTTTTTTCATAGACGGGAATGCGGCTGTAACCGTATTCCTCAAGGAGTTTAAGCACCATTTTTCTTTCCGCGCCTAAGGGGAGGGATTTGACCATTGCAATTGGGATTGCCGCTTCAATCACCTTCATCTGGGAGAATTGAAAGAGGCGCGCAGCCATATTGGCGGTCTGGTGTTTTCCTGCGCGCCCGGCAATGACCTTGAGGTAGTCTTCGCGGGTAAGACGGAGGGTTTTGGTCTTGGGCAAAATGCGGGCAAGGATAAAGACCACAGGCGTGAATAGAACCCGGCTGGCGTTTAAAATCAGGGCGCTCCGCTGGAGCCAGCGGCTGGGCAGTGATTGGGCAAGCGCCTTGGGAAGATAATCACCCAGTATCAGGGTAAAGGTGACAATGAGCACCACCGCTACCGGCGTATAACCCGCACCGAACTCGCCGACCGTGTAGTGTTCAACAAGAATGGTAGCAAAAACATTCGCAAGGTTGGTGCCGATGAGCGCGGTGATGAGGGATGGTGTGAATTTTTCAAGCGCGGTGAGTGCCTCCTTTGCCCCGGCAAGATGCTGGCGGGACCAGTGGGTGAGGCGCAGCCAGTTTGCCCGGTAAAGCGCAGTTTCAGTAGCCGCATAAAAACCGGTGATAAGGATTAAAATAAATGCGGCAAGCGGTTCCATTTATTCGGTCCCGGGGGTGTTTTTGCCCCCTGGTGTCTTCTGAATCAGGACCTTGGCAAGTTTGCGCTCGGTAACCTGTTGAATGGTAATCTTTAATCCCGCTAAATTTATCCTGTCACCGGCGCGTGGCAACCTGCCCAACTGGTCATGAATGAAGGCAGAGAGGCGCTCGTGCGGGATTTTCTGAAAGGCGTTGTTAAATAGGCGGTTCAGGGTGGCAATGTCAATCTCGCCATCAACAAGATAGACACCTTCACCTAACTCTTGATAAGGGAGCTCATCGGCGAAGTCAAACTCGTCTGAGATTTCGCCGAAGATAGCCTCAAGGATGTCCTCAAGGGTAACCAGACCCGCAGTCTGACCGAACTCATCAACCACGATGGCGATGTGGGAGTTTTTGCGCCTGAGTTCGTCAAGGAGAGGGGTAAGGCGTTTGACCTCGGGCACAAAGTAGGGTTTACGGGCAATGGTGGTAACGAGAAGGGAGGGGTCGGGCGCGGTCAGGAGTTCTTTAAGATGAAGGATGCCGGTGATATGTTCGAGGTTGTCTGAATAGACCGGAATCCGCGAGAAACCGGAGTGACGGCAGAGAAGGAGCGCATCACCGATTGTGGTGTTTTCCGGAATTGCTACGATGTTGCTGCGCGGGGTCATCACCTCGGAAACCGTGCGTCTGTCCAGATCAATCAGGTTCCGCAGGATCTCCTCCTCTCCAGGGAGGAGAATACCCTGCTCCCTGCCCACCGCAATCATTGTCTCCAGTTCCTCATCGGTGAGTTGGGGCGACTCCTTGGGGATAAAGGTAAGGGGTGAATGGAGCCTTTCCAGAAGTAGGGTGAGGGGAAAAAGGAGCCACTGGACCACACTGACGAACGGCGCACTGAAGCGGGTAAAACCTTTCGGGTTGCGGTTGGCAAAGACCTTGGGTCCAACCTCACCGAAGATTAACAGGGTAATGGTCATCAAGATACCGCCCAGCCCAAGGATGGTTTTTGGGAGAATGCCCAGTTGGCGACTCAGATTTAAGAGCAACAGGGTAAAGATGGCGGTGGCGCTGGTGTTGACAAGGAGGTTGCCCAAAAGGAGGGTGGCAAGGAGACGCTGGGATTGGGCAAGGAGTTTTTTTGCCTGGGGGATTTTTTCAAGCTGCCAGGGGTGCAAGGAGAAGAGCGCGGCTTCAGAACCGGAGAAGATTGCGGAGAGGATAAGGAGGAAAAGGGTGAGAATGATTAGGAGGGGCATTGGGGGTTAAATTTTATGGCAGCCGGTTCATCTCCTGATGGGAGAAGCCGGCAAGGTGTAAAAGCCCGTGACGAACCAGAAACAAAAGTTCGGCACGCAGTTTTCTTCCTAACGCCTTTGCCTGCCTTCGCGCCTGCTCCCGGGAGATGTAGATTTCGCCCAAGAGAATTTGCTTCGGGGATTCCTGAGGTAGGGCGAGGGGAAAGGCGAGGACATCGGTGGGACGGTTGCGGTGAAGGAAGCGCCGGTTAAGTTCGGTGATGTGCCGGTTATTGGTGAAGATGATGTTGACAGTTCCTGGCTGACGGAAGACGGTTGACCGATGGAAGAGGAGGGGGTTCAGCTCTTTGAGGAGCCGGCGAATGGCACAAATCAGCTGGCGGTCCTGCGTGCCAAAGATTTGGGCGCGCAGCGGTTCCCACCCATCAGGCTTCTTTTGCCCTTTTCTCCTCATAGGCATGGATAATCTTGGAGACCAAAGGCGGGCGGACAACATCAGACTTGTCAAAGTAGACGATTTTGATGCCATCAATCCCGGCAAGGAGGGTCTCCGCCTCCACCAGACCCGAAACATACTGATGGGAGAGGTCAATCTGGGTGATGTCACCGGTGACAATTGCCTTGGAGTTCCAGCCGAGCCG
>JBDRUF010000068.1 GCA_039801245.1 candidate division WOR-3 bacterium | reverse complement strand
CAACCTGCACCTTTGTTCCATCTGGCAATCCATCCAGCCCTATCGTCTTACCCCTTGCCACAACTGTTGGGTTGATATTGACTCTCTCCAATTGCCTAACCTGCAGCTCTGCAAGACCGACTTTGAAGTATTCGTATACCAGGGTATACTGGTCTTCTGTAACCCAGTTTATCGTCGAGCAGATTACTTCATCTTTACCATCGTTGTTAAGGTCATAGAGTCCAATGCGGTCCTCTCCAGAAGGAATATATAACTCTGCAAGTTGCTCATAGTTGTCATTGCCGATGCAGCGAAACAAATGGACATATGCGCCATCTGATGCGGCAATTTCCAACCTGCCATCACCATCCACATCCCCGACCGCAACCGTCAGCCTTGCATAACGGCTTGCGAGAAAATAGGTGTGCCAGACAATTTCAAAGGAGTCATTTTCTGGAGATTCAAATACCGCCAGAATCCCCTCACAGTAGAAATTGGTGGCAAACACAATCGCCTCATTTCTGCCATCGCCATCAATGTCCGGAGCACCACATACAGCTCCCCGCTCCACGCTATAGTGAGGGAGGGAACATATGGCAGTTCGGATTACTGAGTCATTAGCAACTGCTTCGTACACATAGACATAAGGGGTGACACCACAGGTGAATATCTCAGGAGAGCCATCCCGGTCAATGTCGGGTGTGCAGCCATGATAACCGCCACCGAAATATGTTTTGATGGCATAGCTGTCATTCCCCACGCATTCATGCACACATATGCCACGGGGTGGTTGAGGGTCACTTCTGTAGGCGGTGATTTCCAGAGCGGAATCGGAGTCAAGGTCAGTTATGATGGCCTCATTGTTGGTAAAATGTCCCTGAAGACGGCAGACCTGATTTAAGGGAAGGGATAAAGAGTCAGGGCTCTCATAAACAAAGAATACATAATAACTGTCGGCTTTGGTCAAACCAATGTCGGTTTTTCCATCACGGTCAAGGTCACCGATAAACCAGAAGAATGCACTCCGGGGTCCGAGCCGGGTGGTGTCGTAATTCATATCCGGAGTGAACTCAAGGATGTAGTAGGCACTGAGGGAATCTGATGTGCAATATAATTCCTGCAGTCCATCGTGGTCAGCATCACCGCAGACAACTCGTCCTGTCGCCGGTCCATAAGGGAACCTTGCTATCACCCGAAACTCAAAAGTGTCGTAAGAGACGGTGATATCTGGTTGAACTGGAAGCATTGCCAGCAAGTAGGCGAGACATACCGGATTCATAATAACAGTATAATGAAGAAAACGGGCTTGTCAAGTCAAGAATAAAAGAGACATAACCAAGGAGGTGGATATGAACAGATAGTCAGAGAAAGAAGAAAATAAGATAAGGTAGTATATAATAAACCGAAAGGAGGAGAAGATGAATGGTTTGAAAATAGCCATAGGGCTGCTTGTTATAGCAGTTCTGACAGGCATAGGATACAGCCAGACCCAGTGGGTCTGGAGAGTCGGACCTCCTTCGGAATTTGGCAGATGTGATTCACCACCACCGTATAGATTGGTTGAGAAAATCGGCTTGACTATTGAGTGGAGAAGCATATATTATTTTTCTTAAGTGTATATCAAGGAACTGCAACTTTTCGGGTTTAAGTCTTTTCAGGAGAAGACCACCCTGCGTTTTTCCGCAGGGATGAACTGCATCATCGGACCGAACGGTTGCGGTAAGTCCAATGTCCTGGATGCGCTGCGCTGGGTTTTAGGTGAGCAGTCGTTTTCGGTCTTGCGCTGTGCGAGAAATGAGGATTTGATTTTTGCCGGGACGAGTCAGGTGCCGGCGTTGAATTATGCTGAGGTAAGGCTGGTCCTTTCCACCGAAGATAGACCAGAACTGGGCTCGGAGGTGGAAATCAGGAGGCGGTTTTTCCGCTCGGGCGAGAGCGAGTATTATCTCAATCGCCAGCCCTGCCGTTTGCGTGATATCCAGGATTTGTTTCTCTCTGCGGGCATCGGCACAAAGGCATACTCCATCTTTGACTTGAGGCAGATGCGGGAAATCATCGCGGGTAATATCAGGCAGATGTTTGAGGAGGCGGCAACCCTGGCAAAGTTCCGCGATGCCAAGGAGGAGTGCCAGCGCAAACTTGAACTGACCCAGAAGGATTTGACCAGGCTTGAGGATATCATTGCCGAGCGGGAAAGGGTGGTGCGAAGTCTGCAGCGTCAGGCGGCAAAACTGCGCGCCTATCAGCGGCTCAAGGAGGAGGAAAACAGCCTGCGGCTGGTGGAACTGAGGCAGGTTTACAAACAGTTGAACACCGAACTTGAGGGACTGGAAAGGGAAATCAGAGGTTTGGAGGAGGCGGATGCGGAAAGGACAATGCAGGTCAAAAGGCTTGAGGAGGAGTTGCATACTTTGCACTCGCGGCTGGTTAATCTCCAGGGTGAAAGGGAGCGGGCGCTCACCGAACTTAACCGCTGGCGGGAGGAGTTGAGCCAGTTAGAGACCAAGGGGCTGATTGAGGAGCAGGAAATGGAGTTTCTTTTAAGGAACGCCGCCGAATGGACAAGGGAGCGAGACCGGCTCAAGGATGAGATTACAAGGCTGGAGGGGGTTTTTAACCAGACACTGGTTCAGTTACAGGAGGCGAATAACCGCTTAGGCGAAATCCAGTCCCGGCTGAAAGAGGTTCAGGCAATCACCAGGGGCGAGGAGGAGGAGCTGCTCTCGGTTCGGCAGGAGGAGGAGCAAATCAGAGAGGTGTTAAGGGGTTTACTGGAAAATCAACAGCAGGTGCGCACCCGGGTTATCAGGTTGGAGGCGGAGATAGAAAATAACCGTTCGGTAAAGATGAGAATCTTAGAGGAAAGGCAGCGGGTTGCAGAGCAGTTGGCAAAGACAGAGGCGGACCTGAGGGCGCTAAATGCCGAGGCGGAAAAGGTCAAAAGCGAGATGGAGAGGTTGCGACAGGAGGCAAACCGCCGGCGGCAGGTGATTAATGAGATTGAAAAGCGGTTGGGAGAAATAAAGGAGGAGCGGGAGAAACTACTTAAGGAAAAAGGGGTAATAACCCGGGAGGTTGCGAGCCTGGAGGCAAAGGTTGCCCGCCCGGAAATTGAGCGGGTAAAGGCGGTGTTTGGTGTGGAGAGGTTGAAGATGGTAAGCCATTTGCTTGCGCCCAAACCCGGATGGGAGCGGGCTTGCGAGGTGGCGCTTTATTACCTGATTGAGTTCTTCACCGGTGTTGAAATAGATGGGGGTTCGTTTGACCGGTTGCTTACAGGGGCACCGGAAATGCGCTTTGGGTTTCTTATTGATGTTGATGCCAAGCGGTTTCCCGACGAGGTAAGACTTAGGGCGGATGACGAGCGAATTGCCGGTAATCTAACCGATTTCGTTGAGGTGAAACCCGAGGCACCAGCACTTGTTAAACAGGCGGTGAATTCATTTCAGGTTGTTAAAAGTCGTGACTCATTCTTTCAGATTATCAAGGAGGAGCCCCGGGCGCGACTGGTGACCAAGGACGGTTTTGCCTGTTTCGGTGATGGCAGAGTTGTTATCGCCGGTGAGGATTGGGGGAGCATCAAGGCGGAGGTGAAAATCAATGAAGAGGAGACGAGGCTTAGCGAACTGGAGCAGACTTTGCGGTTACTGGAGGATGAGGAAAGAGGGTTGGCTAAAAAAAGAGGGGAGGTGGCAAGGGAGTGGGAGGGAATTGAAAGTCAACTGGTGCTGAGAGAACGGGAGCAGTTTGCCTGCGAATCAAAACTCACAACTACAGTTTCGGTGGTGACAGAACTAAGAAGGGAAGAGGAAAGGCTAGGAAAAGAGGAACGGCGGATTGAGGATTTACTGAAAAATCAGGAGGAAAACCTAAGGGGAGAGCAGGAAAGAACTCAGGCAATAGCACGGGAGATTGAAAAACGCCAGGCAGAACTCGCCACTCTTGAGGAGCGGTCAACCGCCACCGAGGCGAAGGTAAAGGGTCAACTTAAGGAGGCAGCAGAGGTTTTGGCAGCAATGGCAGAGGAGCAGGCACGGATTCAACGACTGGAGGTTGAGGCTGAACATCTGAAAGGTTCAATTGCGGAGCGCCGAAACCGCATCGCCGAACTGGAGGGTTCTATCAGCCAGGCAGAGAAAATGGTTGAAGGGATTCGCCAGGAAAAGGTGCATCGGCAACAGGAGCTGGAAAGGTTGCGGGCGCAGGTCAGAACAGCGGAGGCAGAACTTGCCCGCGACAATGTTTGGGAGGTTTCCAGCGCTGCCGAGGCGGTTGAGAAAAATTTGGCAGAAGTCCGTGAGGAGCAGCAAAGGAAAAGGGAGTTGCTTTTCCAGCGCCGGCTTGAACGGGCTGAGATCGAGGCGAAGGTGAGGTCCTTACTTGAAGAGGCAAAAAGTGTTGGTGGTGACCTGGAGACAGCTGGGGAGGCACCCGATGTCGATGTCAAGCGTTTGGAAGAGGTGCGGCAACGGCTGGCAGCCTTGGGTCAGGTAAATCCGCTCGCCCTTGATGAGTATGAACAGGAAAAAAAGGACCTGGAGCGGCTCCTTTTTCAGCGTGATGATGTCCTCCAGGCAAAGGAGAACCTACAAAACGCCCTTCAGGAGATTGACCGCCATGCCCGGGAGCAGTTTTTAAACACCTATCAACAGGTCCGGCACGAGTTTCAAGAGGTGTTTAAGGAGCTTTTTTTAGAGGGGGAGGCAGACCTGATACTCTTGAACGATAGCAATCCCCTGGAGTCGGAGGTGGCGATTATTGCCAAGCCTCAGGGCAAGAATCCAAAGCGGCTGGAGCAGCTTTCGGATGGTGAAAAGGCGATGCTGGCGGTTTCGCTACTGTTTGCCTTTTACCGGGTGAAACCCGCGCCTTTCTGCTTTCTTGATGAGATTGATGCCCCACTGGACGATGCCAATGTGGCGAGGTTCGCCGACTACCTCAAACGGATGGCGGAGAAGACCCAGGTTGTCATCATCACCCATAATCGGACAACAGTTGAGAGGGCAGATGTCATCTTTGGTGTTACCGCAGAACAGCCCGGTATATCAAAACTGATTTCGGTGAGTTTAGCGGACTACCGCACAAAGAACGCCCAGGCTAATTTGGGGGCTTGAATTGGGGCTCAGGGAGAAACTGGCTAAGACCAGGCAAATTTTTTCTCGCCTTTTTTCTCCATCAGGGCCCAATATTGATGATTTGGAGGCGGCACTGCTCAGCGCCGATGTTGGTGTTAAGGCAACGCAGTTGCTCTTGGCGGCGGTCCGGCGTGCACCTAATCACCCGAGGGAGGCACTAAAAGAGGAGATTGTCACTCTCCTCTCATCAACGGTAAAGGCGCAGCCGCTACCGCTGGAGAAACCGACGGTGATAATGGTTGTTGGCGTTAATGGCTCGGGCAAGACAACAACTGTGGGAAAACTCTCTCATTACTACTCCCAAATGGGAAAGAGGGTGGTTGTGGCGGCTTCCGACACCTATCGCGATGCCGCTGCCGACCAACTGGGCATCTGGGCGGAACGGGCAGGGGTGGAGGTGATTCGTTCTCAGAAAGGGCAGGATGCAGCAGCGGTTGCCTTTGATGCCGTCACCAGGGCAGTTCAGCAGGGCTTTGATATTGTTCTCATTGACACCGCAGGCAGGCTTCATACCCGGAAGGATTTGATGGCAGAGGCGGAAAAGATAAAACGGGTGTGCGGCAAGGTTAAGAGCGGGGCACCGGATGAGGTCTGGCTGGTCTTGGATGCCACCGTAGGTCAAAACGGTATCAGGCAGGCGCAGATTTTTAACCAAGAGTTGGGATTGACAGGTTTAATTATTACCAAACTTGATGGCACTGCCAAAGGAGGTGTCCTGGTGCCAGTGATAATGGACTTAGGACTGCCAGTGAGGTTTATTGGAACAGGTGAGGGGATTGAAGACCTTGAGCCTTTTGACCCGGAAACATATGCCCGGGCACTGATTGAGGATTAACCCTGTTCCCCATTCCTTGGTGATTTTAATTCCTGAGTGAGCCAACACAGATATTCTTCTGAGCCGGTAACAATCGGGAGAGCGAGTATTTCAGGGTTTTCATAGGGATGGACTTTTTTAATCACCTGCTCCAGTTTTGGGTAATGTTCTGAGGTAGTTTTAAATATACAAATTCGTTCCTTGCTTGATGTTAGCACCCCTTGCCACCAGTAAGTACTCCTGACCTGTTCTGTTACTTGCACGCAAGCGGCAAGACGATGCTTAAGTGTAACAGCGACAAGTTTACGGGCAACGGTTATATTAGGAACCGAGACAATTACCAAGAGATAGTTAACACTCATCCCTAAAGTATGCCTGGTTTCATATTTACCGTCAAGAAGTTGACTGGGGATTTAACTGGAATATAATTGTTTAAGTTTAACAGGAGGTCTTATATGAAGAGAGTTTTGCTGGTACTTTTAGTGGTCTTGATTGGTTTTGGTTTCGGGCTGGTGAGTCCGGAGCTGGAACAGCGGCTGGTTACTGCTGA
>JBDRUF010000067.1 GCA_039801245.1 candidate division WOR-3 bacterium | reverse complement strand
GAAGACATCGACACCTTGTATCTGGACGCCATCATACCTAATGACTCCTTTGACATCACCTATGACTCACTCCTTGTCCGTATTCCTAAGATGTTTTTTCTTTTCTTTGTTGCGCCCCCACCGGACTCACCACCAAAACCCTGCACCCTCTGGGTCTGGGCTCTTGATACCAACTACTATACTTGGGTTTTGGGTGCCACGGGTATTGGCGGTAGAGATTCAATGCGCTTGACCGGGGGACTTGGGGTTTTCGGCTCAGCGGTTGAAAGGTCCCTGCCGATATTTGTCCGCGGCGACACAATCTCTCAACGCCACCCCTGGAAAGAAAAAAGGTCAAAGCTGGTTTATCACCTGAAACAGTGATATCCTGACAACTCGGGAACACAGTAATATTTGCTTGTTGACAGGGAAAGTCTATCGGTTAAATTTCTGTAATGGCGCGCCGGATTGCCATCTGCAATCAGAAGGGCGGGGTGGGTAAAACCACCACCGCCATCAACCTCGCCGCGGGTCTGGCCCTGCGTCAGCCGCGGGTGCTTTTGGTTGATATGGACCCGCAGGCACATGCCACGGTTGGTTTGGGTGTTGACAGGACAAAACTGACGGTCTCGGTCTATGAGGCGCTGATTGAGGCGCAGCGGGTTGAGGATGCGCTCATCCACGATACCTTTGAAGGGGTTGACCTCTTGCCGGCAACTATCAACCTCGCCGGTGCCGAGGTGGAACTGGTTGATGTGGAAGGGCGGGAGTTCCGGCTCGCCCGGGCATTGAACCTAATTGAGCCCCGTTACTCCTTTATCATCATTGACTGCCCGCCCTCGCTTTTGCTTTTGACCGTAAACAGTCTGGTTGCTGCCCAGGGGGTCCTGGTGCCGATTCAGGCAGAGTATTATGCCCTTGAGGGAATGTCAAGGCTTTTGGAGACCATCAACCTTGTCCGCACCAGCCTCAACCCCCTCCTTGAGATTGAGGGGGTGCTTTTGACCATGTTCTCCTCGCGGCTAAACCTTTGTCAGCAGGTGGAAAGGGAGGTCCGGCAGTTTTTTGGGGAGCAGGTTTTCAATACGATAATTCCCCGGAGCGTCCGCTTGGCCGAGGCGCCCAGTTTCGGCAAACCCATCTTTGCCTATGACGGTCAGTCTGCCGGCGCCCAGGCATATTTGGCATTGACCGATGAGCTTTTAACCAGAAGGCGTTTGCTAAAGGTAACGGATGAATCGTAAGGCTCTGGGCAAGGGGTTAAGGGCAATCATTCCGGAAAGAACCCAGGAGGTGCTCGCCAGTGAGTCCAGAATGATTCCGGTTGAGGAGATTCGCCCCAATCCATTCCAACCCCGGGCAACAAAGGAGGAAGAGAATAGCATTGGTTTTCAGGAACTGGTGGCATCAATCAAGGAAAAGGGTGTTTTGCAACCGGTGGTGGTGAGAAGACGCCGCGACGGTTATGAACTGGTGATGGGCGAGCGGCGCTGGCGGGCGGCAAGGCAAGCCGGGTTGCAGACAATCCCTGCGATTGTGCGCACAGTTGATGACCGGGAGATGCTGGAGATGGCGCTGATTGAGAACATCCAGCGGGAGGATTTGAATCCGGTTGACGAGGCGCTTGCCTATAAAGCCCTTGCCGAGCAGTTTCACCTCACCCATGAGGAGATTGCCCGCAGGGTGGGCAAGGACCGTTCCACCATCACCAATGCGCTGCGGCTTTTGACTCTACCTTTCAAGGTCAGGGATGCGCTTGCTGCGAGACAGATTACCCCTGGTCATGCCCGGGCGCTATTAGCCCTTTCCAGTCGCCGGGAGCAGGTGGAGCTGTGCGAAAAGACCATTGCCGAAGGGCTTTCGGTGAGAAGCCTGGAGCGGCTTTGCGGGATCAGAAAGGGCAAAACCAAGGTTGAAAAGGAGCAAAAGGAAAGGGATGTCCACCTGGTGGAACTGGAGGAGAGCCTGCAGCAGTTTTTAGGAACCAAGGTTTTGATAACACCGCCAGGGAAATCACCCGGCAAAATCACAATCGAGTTTTTCTCGCTTGAAGACCTTGACCGGGTTTACAAACTGATAAAAAAAGATTAGATGCCGAAAAAGGCGATCACCGTCTTCATCTTCGGGAATTACACCCCCAACTCTTTGCGCTTCAGCCTGCCCCTTGGTCTCGCACGGCTTTTATTTGTCATTCTCTGCCTGATGGCGGTGGTGGTCTTTACCGCCTTCGGTCTGGTCACATCAGGCGCCTATCGGTTTTACCGGCTGCAATACCTCAGCCGTCGCAACCGGCAACTGGAGGAGGAGTTTAAAAAGGTGAGGCTCTTAAAGGAGCGGCTGGAGTTTCTTGAAGGGGAAAGGGAAAAACTTTCTAAGATGCTCGGTGTTGAACTTACGCCCCCACCGGTTGACTGGCGTGGCGCGGTCACCGACTCCTTTGAGATCCCGGAATGGGTTAAAAACCAGCCCTGGGGCAAATACTCGGTGCCGGTTTTGGTCCCGGTTTCCGGCTATGTTGTCTCCCGCGGGGTTGACTCTGCTCATATTGCGGTTGACCTCGCCGCGGCAAAGGAAAGCCCGGTCCGCGCTGCGGCTGATGGCGTTGTTACCGCTCGTGGCACCGACCCCCAGTTTGGCAGGTTCCTTTTAATCAGCCACAGTTCCGGTTATGAGACCTATTACGGACACCTATCCTCTTGGCTGGTTAAAGAGGGTGATACGGTTCAGGTTGGAGAGGTCATCGCCAGAGTGGGAATGACCGGCAAGGCGAGCGCGCCCCATCTCCATTTTGAAATCAGAAAACTGGGCAAGCCGATTGACCCGGCAACGCTCTTAAAACTGTAACTCAGGAAAATTAAGTTTAGTTATATATAAACATTTTATATGGGCTTGTTTTCTTTTATCCGCCAGATTTTCAATAACTTAATTTAAAATCGGTTTTAGTCCCGGGGCAATCCCCAGGGGAATCTGCATTCAGGTTCATTGGCTCATTTTCAGCCAGTCCTTCCGCCTAATAATTTCCCTCAGGGGCATTTGCCCGGTGAAGAAGCGAGGGCGTCAAATCTGTTTCAGTAAAGGTGGTGCTGCCATAAGGAGTTTTATTGACAGCCATCTTGAGGTGATTAAAATTACTTAATGTTAAAAAGGAGGACCTTGTGTTAAGGTTAAAGTCTGTTGCGTTAGCCTTCGTGCTTTTGGCGCCGGCTCTAATTTGGGCATGGCCCCAACCAGGTGACCCGGCACCAAATGCAACCATCCCTGATACCGCCTGGGTTACCCATACCCTGCCTGAAGAATATCACGGCAAAGTTGTCCAACTCTTTTTCTGGCAATCTGGTTGACCAGGTTGTCGCGCGGAGTTACCGCGCGTCCAAGCAATGTTTGATGAGTATGGTGAAATGGGTTTTGTGCCTTTGAGTATCAATCTGTGGGAGAATATGGAGACGGTGGTTAAGCCCTATGCCCGGCAATACACCTACCCATTTTTCCGTGACGGTGGTTCGATGTGGAGTCTGTATAATATCAGCAACTCCATACCGCTGAACTATGTGATTGACACCGCCGGTATCGTTGTTGGCGGAATGGTTGGATTTAACGAATATACCATACGGAGCTGGATTGAACCCTATCTCGGTGTTGCTGAGAATAACAAGGAGCCACTACCCAAGTTCACCACTGTCAGTCCCAATCCGGCAAACCGAACCCAGCAGATTAGATTTACCCTGCCCAATGCTGGTAATGTCACTCTGCGGGTCTATTCGGTTTCTGGAGAACTGATAAGGACAGTTTTCCACGGTTCACTTAATCCTGGTGCTCAGGTCATTTCCTGGAACCTTACCGATGACCAGGGCAGATTTGTGCCCAATGGTCTTTATTTCTACGAACTTTCTCTTGGGCAATATAATGTGCGGATGAAGACATCGGTGCTGCGATAGCGACTTTTGATTTTTTAGGCGCCTTGGTTCAGATGGGACCGGGCGCCTTTGTTTTATAAAATAAATTGACCTCAGATTGAGAGGGGGTATAATCTTTTAGTTTTAACAGGAGGTCTTATATGAAGAGAGTTTTGCTGGTACTTTTAGTGGTCTTGATTGGTTTTGGTTTCGGGCTGGTGAGTCCGGAGCTGGAACAGCGGCTGGTTACTGCTGATGCGTCTCAGCGGTTGCCGGTGCACATTGTTTTGAAGCGGCAGTTTGACAAGGGTTTGCTCAACTCCCTGGTTGAGGGTCTGCCGCGGCCGCAGCGTCGGGTGGAGGTGGCGCGGATACTGAGGGACTTTTCGGCACGGGAGCAGGCGGGACTCCTGGAGTTTCTCAGGTCTCAGGAGAAAACTGGTGCGGTGGCGGACATTCGTCCCCTCTGGATTGTGAATGCGGTTTACTGTGAGGCGACCCCGGAGGTGATAAGGAGGATAGCGGAGCGTGCTGAGGTCAACTATGTGAACTACGATTTGGCTTACTGTCCTGACCTCTTGGAGCCGGTGGGTGAGAAGGAGGAGGGGAGGGATGAGATTGCCTGGGGTGTGCGGAAGATTCGTGCGCCTGAGGTCTGGGCACAGGGTTTTACGGGTCAGGGTGTGGTTTGCGGGCACATTGACACGGGCTGTGATTACACCCATCCTGACCTTGCTGACCACATGTGGGAGGATGAGAACTATCCCTATCATGGCTGGAACTTTGAGCAGAACAACAACAACCCGATGGATGTGCAGGGGCACGGGACGCACACTGCGGGCACGGTTGCCTCGGATGGCACCAGTGGCAGTCAGTGTGGTGTTGCCCCGGATGCGCGGATAATGGTGTGCCGGGTGCGGACGGTGGCGGACTCGGTGGCTGAGAGCCAGTGCTGGCAGGCGATGGAGTTTGTGGTCTCGCCGCCTTTGTCACCTGAGAACGGGGCTGATTTGTACACGATGAGTCTGGGCTGGCAGCTTTCCTGGGACCCGCACCAGGCGACCTGGCGCCAGGCTGCGGACAATGTGAATGCTGCGGGTGTGATTCAGGTGGTGGCTGCGGGCAACGAGCGCAGCATCCAGCCGCCCAACTCCTGTCGCTGCCCTGGGAATGTGCCGCCACCCTGGTGGAATCCTGAGAACACGGGTGAAGGCACGCTTTCCGGGATAATGTCGATAGGTGCGACCGACTCCACGGATGCGATTGCCTACTTTTCCAGTCGTGGGCCGGTGACCTGGCAGAATGTGCCGCCTTACAACGACTATGCCTATCCGCCGGGCTTGACCCGTCCGGATATGAGTGCGCCTGGTGTGGCGGTGAAGTCCTGTCGTGTTGGTGGTGGTTATACGGAGATGGATGGGACCTCGATGGCGACGCCGCATGTGGCGGGCACGGTGTGTCTGATGCTTTCCAAGAACCCGCGGCTGACCCCGGCAGCGGTGGATTCAATCCTGGAGATAACCGCGGTGGATTTGGGCACATCGGGCAAGGACAATGACTTCGGCGCGGGCAGAATTGATGCATTCGCGGCGGTGAGCGCGGTTCCCCGTGGTCCGGTCTTGGAGATGCGCCGGGTGATTGTCAGGGACTCTCTTGGTAATAATGATGGCTACATTGACCCGGGTGAAACCGCCGCCCTTTTTGTGAAATTTGTCAATACCGGCAATGCCACCTGTGCCAACACCCAGGGGGTTCTGCGCTCCCTTGACTTCCGTTTGACCGTGATTGACTCATTGGGCAGCTGGGGCACAATTGCTCAAGGTGATAGCGCCATCAACATTTCTGACCGGTTTGTCATCCAGGCGGATACCTCGTTGCGTCAGGGAACGCTCCTTACCTGCTCCCTTTTCGTCAGCGGCGAGAGCACCTATTACGAGGAGAAGTATGGGTTCAGCCTCCTCGTTGGTATGCCTGGACAGGTTGTCCTTGACCACGACACCAACAACTGCCGGTTAACCGTTACCTGTCTCGGTGCGATTGGCTATCTTGAGCCCGGTGGTTCGGGCAGCGGCTTTTCCTATCCCAAGAATGGACCAAGCCTTTTGCGCCACGCCTCTTTTGCCTTTGGCACCGACACCAGCTATGTTGTTGACCGCTACTACTCCCGACCGGTAACCGCTCCGCCCGACACCGAGTTTTTCTTAATTGACAGCGTGCGCAGCCTTTTCCCACCCCAAAAGGGTGATGAGCATTTCCGCGCCTGGTACTCAGACCGCAACCATCCCAGGAGAAAGCCGGTTGTGACAATTCAGAACAGTTATGCGGTTGGCGCGCCTGGCTATCGGGACTTTGTTGTTATCACCTATGATGTGCAGAACAACAGCGGTTCGCAATTGAGCAGTTTTTACACCGGCGTCTTTGCCGACTTTACGATTGACACCTTAGGCAAGGACATCTGCCGGACCGACAGTTTACGCCGCTTCATCTATATGACCGATTCCGCAGGCAGGGGTCCTTTTGTGGGCATCAAAATCCTTGAGCCCGACTCCGGGATTCATCTCTCGGCAATTGACCCGCGCATCTATTATCTGCCAGACTCATCGTTCCGCGATGCCCAGAAGTGGCGCTTCCTGAGCGGTCAGGTAAGTCTGAACAACCCCACCAGGTCAGACAACTGGGCGGTCTCTGCCTCTGCCGGTCCTTTTACACTTGCCCCCTTTTCTGCCTGCAGGTTTGCGATTGCCTTTGTCGGTGGTCCTAACGAGGCAGCAGCGCTTGCCAGTGCTGACAGCGCCCAATCCTGGTACCACCGCTGCATCGGAATGGAAGAGCGAGGTTCGGCGTTGCAATCGGTTCAGACCGCTTTAAAAATCCTGCCCAACCCCTTTGCCAATCTGGTGAGAATAAATTATCAGGTCCCGGTTGCCCAAAAGGTGCGGATGACAGCGCTTGATGTTACCGGCAGAACTGCGGCGCTAATTTACGAGGGAAAGATAAATCCGGGTGAAGGTGAACTTGTCTGGCAACCAAAAGGGTTGAGACCGGGTGTATATTTCATCCGGCTTGAGGGTCCGGGTCTGATGAAGACTGAAAGGGCGGTTTTAATCCGTTAGACCGAGCCTCGTTTTGTTCAGGCTGGGGACGGCTCCTCGTTCCCAGCCTTTTATTTTAGCCCGTTTTGAGAGAAATAAGAACGGTCTGCCTGGATATGGCCCACCACCGTTGAACGGAATATTCACTTCTGATGATTTACAGGTGGGTTTAGTGCCCCAAGGGATTCTCTAAATGAGCCCTCCGCTAATGGTAATGAGGATAGAGACAGAGATAGCCCTTAAGACGGTCTTATTGGGAGTCCGGGATAGAACTCAAGAGATAACCTTAGATAGGGTCTAATAGGCGGATTTGGATGGGGATTAAGAAATCGCCCTGAGTATAAGAGGGAAAAGGCTCTAAAGGGCAGCCATAGCCAGGCATAAGGATATGCTCTTAAGGGCTTAATGGTAAGGGGTAAAGGGGACAATAAGGGGGATGGTAGGGGGGACTGTCCCCGGGACGA
>JBDRUF010000066.1 GCA_039801245.1 candidate division WOR-3 bacterium | reverse complement strand
ATAAAACTCGGTGCCAATCTCAAACACATAGGAAAGGCAGGGAAAGCCACCGATGTGATGTGCCCAGCCATACATCCAGTCAATTGAACCGCCACTTGTCGGATAGAGCTGGCTTGACTGCTCGGGTGTATAATAGCCGCCAGAGAGTTTCTGCATCTGCTGCGCCATCCTTTGACCAAGGCTCACTAAGGTCTGATTGTCCGGGGTAATCTCGCCATTCCCATAGGGCCACAATACCAGTTCTGAATATGAGTGCAAAGAAATATCGCAAACAAATGTGTGCTGTTTGAAGAAATTGGACAGGGCATTAACCTCCTTGCCCCAGGCACCATAACCGCCCATAAAGGTCTCATCCCTCGGTGAATGGGAGGAACGCGAGCCGGAAACCAAGGCACCCCAGTCCGCCATCCTTGAGCCATTACACGCGCCATTGTAGTTCCTATTCGGGTCGCAGCCGATATTCGAGCCAAAGGGCTGACGGTTCTTGCGCCAGGAGCGCTGCGAGGGGTAGTCATAAACATAGCCATCAACATTGACCACCGGAAATACCCAGATTTGATGGTTGTCAACAAAGTTCTTGAAAAGGGAGTCGGTCTGGTAATTCGTTAGGATGGTGTCGGCAAAATATCTTGCCGCCTGCGGTGTTGCCCATTCCCTGGAGTGATGCATCGCCTCAAGTAGCACCTCTGGCTCATTTTCCTCCAGCTGCGGATTGTCCGATATCTTTACCCCGTAAATCCAGCGACCCTCATAGGTCGGACCAATCGAGTCCAACCGGCAGATTTCGGAATAGTTTTCTGCCCAGTTGCGCATAATCGCCACCAGGGAGTCATAGGAGCAGTAATAACCGAACCCTGCCGCCTTTATTTTCTCCTGTTCAAGGTCAGAAACGACAACCTCACTCTTAAGACCCGAGGCGAGAACAACCGGCAAATCCCTTTCATCAAGCAAAAGGTCATAACTTTTACCGGGTTGCGCGCCACAAATCTCAATAGATGTTCCCTTAAAAGGGATGTGCTGATAAAGGGTTGGATAGTCCTTCACCTCAACCCGGACAATCATCTGCCTTGCCTCAATACCGGTGAAGAAAATCACGAGCAGGGCAAGGGCAGCAAAAAACGACTTAACCTTCATCTTTTCTCCTTTTTAAAATCATCGCCACTCTGCAAACAAAATTATATCCTCCCTTTTCCACAGGTCAATAAAATGTCCATCATCCCTCCCATTCTTATAAAATTTCTTAAGACCGATGACCAAAGATTGCTGACCAAGACACCTCTTTTTAGACACCCGTCTTCAGCCTCAGGGTCCAAAATTGTTAGGGGGATTATACCCCCACAAAAATTGTCATTTTGCTAAGTTACGAAACTGCGAGAATTAACTCAATTTCACCCCATTGAATTTAGTATACTTTTATGTATACTTAGCCTTTAGGAACTACTCCTCAGGCGGCTTGCGCAACTCCTTTTTCTCGCCAATCAGGCGCTTGAGTTGCAAAACCTTCTCCTTTGCCCTTTTGGAACGCTTTCTTTTCTGGCGCCTGATTTTTAGAATCTCCCTTTCCCTCTCGGTCTTAATCTTTAATATCTGCGCCTCAATTTTCTCGGCAAGCAACCGCCTTGCTAAAAACCGATTCAGCGCCTGTGACCTTTCCTTGGTAACCTTGACCTCAACTCCGGTAGGGATATGTTTGAGATAGACACCGGTCTCAACCTTGTTCACATTCTGCCCGCCCGGACCAGAGGAGCGGATGAACCGTTCAACCAAATCCTTTTCTAAGATTCCCAACCTTGCCATTCGGGCGGTTAACTCCGCCTCCTTCTTCTCACTGACCCCAAACCTCATCTACAGCGGCTCAACAACCATCAAAGGCTGCCCGTATTCAACCGACTCGCCATCCTTTACCAGAATGTCAATAATCCGGCACTTCTTCTCTGCCTGAATCTCATTCATCAGTTTCATCGCCTCAACGATGCAGAGCGTCTGACCCGGCTCAACCACATCCCCCTTCTCCACAAAAGGGGCCGCCTCAGGTCTTGACCTTGAATAAAATGTCCCGACCATCGGCGAGGTTATTTGTTCGGTCTTGCCGGTTGTCGGAACCGGTGCTGGTTCTGCCCCCTTGACCTCTGCTGCCTGCACCTCTTCTTGCGGCTTTAACTCCTCGCTCACCGGGAGAGCCTTAGATTCTGGCACCTTCATTGGCGTAGCCGGTTCTGTGCTCCGGACAACAGGTAAAGCCCACTCAGCAATACCCCTCTTTATCCGCACCCTCTCTTCGCCAATCTCCCATTCCAGTTCGGTAACATTATGGGCGCTTGCCAGTTCCAGAAGGTTGCGCAGCCTTTTAATCCCTGGCTCCTCAGGTGCAGGCTTTGGTGCCGGTTCCGACTTGGGCTTTGGCTCCTGGGGGACCGGTTTTGGCTCCTCAACCTTGGTTGGGTTCTTCCGCCACTGAAAGAACTTCAGCGCCACCTCTGGGAAAATGGCATAGGAGATGTAATCCTCCTCCTTCTCCACCAACTCCTTGGCAAGCTCCTTTCTTGCCCTGGGCATCCCTGGTTCCAGCCGGTCAGCAGGTCTGCCCTTTATCGGCTTCTCATCCCCCAAAATCTTTTTTACTATCGCCTCCCGAATCGGTGCTGGTGGACGACCGTAAAGACCCCGGACATAATCCTTAACCTCCTTGGGCACAACCTTGTAGCGCTCGCCCGCAAGGACATTCATCACCGCCTGCACACCCACAATCTGACTTGTCGGTGTGACCAAGGGCGGATAACCCAAATCCTCCCTCACCCTTGGCACCTCCTCCAAAACCTCGGGCAAACGGTGCTCTGCCTTCTGCTCCTTTAACTGGGCAAGGAGGTTGGATGCCATTCCACCCGGAATCTGATGGGTGATAACCATTGAATCCACCGCCTTGGTGCCGGGGATACACTTACCGGCAGAAAGCTTCTCAAAGTGCTGTGCAATCGCCTCCAGCGCAGCGATGTTCAGTTCTGTCTTATAGGGTGTTCCCTCTAAACTCGCAATCATCGTCTCCACCGCCGGCTGGGAGGTGAAAAAGGCAAGGGGTGCTGATGCGGTGTCGATGATATCCGCCCCTGCCTCCACCGCCTTCAGATATGCCGCCACCGCCATCCCGCTTGATGAATGGCAGTGCACCTGAACCTCGAGTCCGATTTCTGATTTCAACGCCGCCACCAGTTCAAAGGCAATCTGCGGCGAAAGGATGCCCGCCATATCCTTGATGCAGATGGAGTCAATCCCCATCTCCTTTTGCTCCTTGGCACGGGCAACATAATAATCAATGGTATGCACCGGGCTGATGGCATAGCAGAGCGTCCCTTGGGCATGCTTACCCGCCTTCTTGACAAACTCAACCGCCTTCTCCAGATTGCGGGCATCGTTGAGGGCGTCAAAGATTCTGAAGATATCGATCCCGCGCTCGGCTGCCCGGTTGACAAACTCCTCCAAGACATCATCCGGGTAGTTACGGTAGCCGACCACATTCTGCCCGCGCAGCAGCATCTGCAAACGGGTCCTCTTCACCCGCTCCCGGATTGCGCTCAGCCGCTCCCAGGGGTCCTCATTGAGAAACCGCAGGCACACATCAAATGTCGCCCCGCCCCACATCTCCAGTGACCAGTAGCCGACACTGTCAATCTGCTCCAAAACCGGCAGCATATCCCCAAGGGTCATCCGCGTTGCCCAGAGCGACTGATGCCCGTCGCGCAGCGTCGTATCGGTAAATCTAATCGGTTTTTTCTCCATAGTACCTCACAATCTTTTCGGTTACAATTTCCAGAGCCATCTGTCTGGAACCCTTGACAAGTATTGTATCACCTGCTCTCAAAATGTCAAATAAGTCATCACCGACCGCATCACTCCTTGGGTAGCGCTTGAGCCGCTTTTGGTCCATCCCTTGGGAGAGCGCACCTGAGGCGACAAACTCTGCCTCCTTACCAACAACAACCAGCCGGTCAGCTATCTCCGCCGCGACCACCCCCAGTTCGTAATGGAGCCTTCGGCTCTCTTCACCCAACTCCAGCATATCACCTAAGATCGCCACCCGGCTCTCTTTCGGCGCAGTTGCCCTCAAAACCTCAAGTGCCGATTGCATTGACTGCGGGTTGGCATTGAAACAGTCGTCAATCAAGAGTACACCAGCAAGTCTTTTTACTGTGAGGCGCTGGGGCGGTAAACACAATTTGTCCACTCCCGCAACAATCTCTTCATCCTTTAGACCCAATGACCGCGCTGCCGCCGCAGCCGCCAGAAAGTTATAGATGTTGTGTTTGCCCAAAACCCTTAATCTAACCGGATGTCTGCCCATAAAGACAAACTCACTGCCCAAAATCCCCTTTTCTTTTGTATCGGTGGCGAAAACAGCCGCACCCTCTCCAAGACCAAAGGTGATATAGTTCTTGAATCCTAAACTATGAACCATCGCCATCACCAACGGGTCATCAAAATTGACAACCGCAACCCCGTTCTCAGGCAAAGCCTCAAGGAGTTCGCGTTTCTCTTTCGCCACACCCTGACGGTCCTTCATAAACTCAAGATGGGTATCACCGATGTTGGTTATTATCCCAACCTCTGGGCGACATACTTCCGCCAGCCTTTTCGTTCCCCCCAATTCGTTCATCTCAATCTCAAATATTCCCAGGTCAGTTGTGCGGTCCATCTCAAAAACTGTCAAAGGGACCCCGATCTCGTTGTTGAAACTCTGCCTTGCCTTTACAACCCGAAATCTTTGTGAGAGAATACTCGCGAGCATCTCCTTCGTTGTTGTCTTGCCATTGGAGCCGGTAACAGCCACAACCTTCACCTTTAGAAGTGAGCGATACCAGCGGGCAAGACCGAGGAGCGCTCTTTTTGTATCATCAACCTCAATAACAGAACAGGTTGAGGTCGGAAACCCTTGACCTCCACCTGAACCTTGCCCTTTCTCAATCATCACCGCTACCGCGCCATTTTTCACCGCATCCAAAACAAACTGATGCCCGTCAAACCGCTTGCCCCTGATGGCAATATAAATCTCACCCGGCTTTATTGTCCTTGAATCAATTGAGACACCGATAACGCTCGCCTCTGGCGCGCCTTCGACAACCCTTCCCTGAGTTGCTCTTGCTATCTCTGCAACCGTCAGTCTTTCCATCCTTCAGATAATCAGCATCGCATCACCAAAGGAGTAAAACCGATAGCGGTGGTCAATCGCATACTGATAGGCTCTCATTATCAAATCCCTGCTGGCAAATGAACAGACAAGAAGGAGGAGCGTTGATTTGGGCAGATGAAAGTTGGTAATAAGGGCACCGGTAACCTTCCATTCATAACCCGGATAGATATACAAATTGGTCTCGCCTTTGCCAGGCTTTACTACAAATCCATTTTCGGTCGGGTATGCCTGACTTTCCAAAACCCGCACCGTTGTCGTGCCGCAGCAAACAATCCGCCTCTTTTCCCTTATCGCCCTGTTCACCGCCATTGCCGCCTCCTCGGACAATTCAAACTCCTCAGGATGCATCCGGTGCTCTTCAACCGCAGTAGCCTTTATCGGTCTGAATGTCCCAAGTCCAGCATGTAATGTAATTTTCACCATCTCCACGCCTTTTTTACAGAGTTTCTCAAGCAACTCTGGTGTGAAATGGAGACCAGCGGTTGGTGCGGCAACCGCACCCGGCTTCTGGGAAAAGACCGTCTGATACCTTTCGGGATTATCACATTTTTTTCTGATATAAGGTGGCAGAGCCAGTTCGCCACAACTGTTTAAAAGCCCGGTTGTATCCTCAGGCTCAAACCGCACCAGCCTTAAACCCTCTGGCTTTCTCTCCTCAATTACCGCCCGGTAGCCATTAAAGAAAACCTCGGTTCCGGGCTTTGCCTTTCTTGCCGGACGGGTCAAAGCCTCCCATAAACCTCTTTCAACCCTGCGCAGAAGCAAAAGTTCAATCTTGCCCCCGGTTTTTAGTTTTCCGTAGATGCGCGCGGGCACAACCTTAGTGTCATTAAGAACCAAAAGGTCACCAGGCACAAGCCAGTTGCCAACCTCACAAAACCTGGCGGGATAAATCGCACCGGTCTTACGCTCAACAACCAAAAGCCTGGATGCATCCCTCGGCTCAACCGGCTCCTGGGCAATCAACTCCTTTGGCAACCGATAATCAAACTCACTTGCGAGCATCAATCCTTGATTTCTATCCCAGTTAAAAGCCGTAGCGCCTCACGGTAACGGGCACTTGTGCCCAGAATCACATCCTCGGGCAACCTTGGTGCTGGAGGCTCTCGGTTCCAGCCAATACCAATCAGATAGTCACGCACAAATTGCTTGTCAAAACTTGGCGGGGAAATTCCAACCTGATAATCCTTCTCCGACCAGAACCTTGATGAATCTGGTGTCAAAACCTCATCAATCAAAACCAGTTCCCCATCAATCAAGCCGAATTCAAACTTGGTGTCGGCGATTATTATCCCTTTGGTCCGGGCATATTCACTCGCCTGCGCATAAATCTCAAGAGAAATTGACCGTATCTTTTTCGTCAAATCCTTGCCGATAATCCTTGCCATCTCCTCAAAAGAAATGTTCTCATCATGACCGGTCTGCGCCTTGGTTGCGGGTGTAAAGATGGGCTCGGGTAGCTTTTCCGCCTGCCCCAGACCCTCAGGAAGTTTTATGCCGCAGACCGCTCCCTTCTCCTGATACTCCTTCCAGGCACTGCCGGCAAGATAACCGCGAACAACACATTCAACCGGCAAAGGGTTTGCCCTTTTTACGAGCATCGCCCGCTCACGCAAAATATCCTGATATGGCTTCAGTTCGAGAGGAAACTCTTGCAAATCCGCGGTGATGAGGTGATTTTCAACCAAACTCTTGAACCGATTGAACCAGAAGACCGAAAGGAGATTCAGTACCTTGCCCTTGTCCGGAATCCCGTCAGGCAAAACTACATCAAAAGCACTCAGCCGGTCGGTGGCAACAATCAAAAGATTGTCTCCAACCTGATAGATATCCCTCACCTTGCCCGAACCAACCCTTTTTAAACCTCTGAAATCGGTGTGCGTGACAACCATAAATTTTCTTTTTTATCTATGTCCTACTGGCATTATATAAAGCGGTTCGTATTTAACCCCTAATACCCGCATAACCGCACTGTCATTAAATGCACCAACCATCACCGTTCCCAAATCAAGAGCAACGCATTCCAGCGAAACATTCTGACCGATATGACCAGCCTCCATATGAACATACCTTATTCCCCTCTCACCATACCTGGTGGTTGTCCTTTTATACTCACAGGTCAGAACAATGCTTGCCGGAGCATTTTTGATGCAGGTCTGACCAAGTGCCGCACCTGCCAGTTCACTTCGCACATCACCTGTTTTCACCAGTTGCAAGGCATGCCTCTCAACATCATAATGATAAACACCCGAGTCAAGCCCCTGCACCCTGCCGGCAACTAAAAAGACCTCCATCGGATAGGTTGCACCGGCAGAGGGTGCGGTTCTGCCATAGGTCTTACCGGTTTTGCCCTGGGCTGCCCAGAGCAACTGACCTACCTCATGCAGGGTTAGGGGTTCACCTGAATAGGAGCGAACCGACCTGCGCCTTAAAAGCGCCTGCTCCACCGTAACCCTGCCAATGGTATCGGGCTTGGGCAGAATAACAACTGAATCCTTTTGAATCATTTGCCCTCCTGCCGAAATCAGTAATAATAATAAGACCATAACACCTCCTTATTTAGCCCCTTTTGCCTGCCTCCTTTGCCTGCCTTTTTCTAAACCCCTCAAGTTTTCCTTTCAGTTCCTGATTGCTTAATCCTAAAATCGCCACCGCCAAAAGCGCCGCATTAATAGCACCTGACCTGCCAATCGTCATTGTTGCCACCGGCACACCCGCAGGCATCTGGACAGTTGACAAAAGCGCATCCAAGCCACCCAACCCCGCATCAAGCGGCACCCCTATCACCGGCAAGGTGGTATAACTGGCAACAACACCAGCAAGATGAGCCGCCTTACCCGCACCGGCAATTATCACCTTTATACCTCTTTTTGCCG
>JBDRUF010000065.1 GCA_039801245.1 candidate division WOR-3 bacterium | reverse complement strand
GTTAGGTGGTTTTGAATAAGTCAAGAATCTGGCTCGCAGGCGTGGTCGGTTTCAAGGGTTTTATCCGAAGCGGAAGGGCTTGTTTTTTACCGTAAAACTGGTTTGAATCAAATAGCCCTCAAGTTCCATCGCCAGCGCCTCAATGATATTTTTCGGGGTCCTTACACCCCGGAAGATAAACACCCTTTTGGAATCAATGAGCCCGCTCATCCTTGAATAAGCCTTATTCAAGGTTTCAGGGTGAATGGCGCCGAGTTCCTCCATAAATTAATTATAACAAAAACCACGCCTTTTGTTTGACAGAAAATCTGCAGGAGACCATTTGAGGCGGTCCATTTAGTATACTTATAAGTATACAAATTAGTAAAGGAGGAAATTGGCTTATCGCCTGGAATTTCAAATTGTTACAGGTAAAACAGAAAATTTCAGACCCCACCCCCTATACCATCCCTCTACCGGTTATTCAGGTTTTCATTTCCCATCTAACCCTGGTTTTCTCAATCACCCCTTTGCCCGTTATCATCCAAGTCCAAATGCCCTCAAAAGGGAAATAAGGCACATCGCCAACCCAATCTCCCAGAATCCATCACCTACCGAATCCCCCTGCCCGGCTACCGCTAAAATCAACCGGTTTGACTTTTAAAACATAAAGGGCAACACCATTTCTTTTTCTGGGCGATTGCCTTCTTCATCTTCTACTGGCAAAACATATAAACCCATTTTAATCGGCTCAGAAGCATAAAAAGAGCCCGGAAAAACCGGGCTCTTTACGCAGAGCTGCGACGCACCCCCACCTTCAACTCTTAGCCACTCCCCCGAATTGGGAAAATTTTTCAACTGCACTGCCCGTAAGGGCTTTCTCTTTTAAATTAAAACTACTGGGGATGATTTTAATTCAAATGTAACCCATTTATATTTTATGCAAATTTTGTGCCGAACCTAAGCATTCTCTATTAAAATTCTTAGTTATTTATTATCAATGACTTAAATAAAATCAACAAGAAAAACATTAGCTCCTTATCTTCGATGATTAAAGAAAAAATAAGCACACTGCCGTAAAAAACAGCAGTTAACAAAATGAAAAGAAAAACTCTGGGTTTAGAACCCGGCGTTTTGAAACAATCCTTGACCTTTATTTCCTCCTTGTTATAATCTTTTAAAAAATAGAAAGGAGTATGAAAGATGAAAACTAAGATTGCCTTTATAATCCTTTTCTCACTATCCTTGCTATACGGGCAAAAAGAAAAGGGAACCTTGCAAATCCCCTACGACTCGCTGATGGATGACCGGGTAAGTGTTGACGGTTACATTGACATAGAGGAACAGGAATACCCCGCAAGTTTTCGGGACCCCGCAACTGGTATTACCGTTTACTGGGGTTATGACGACAGCCTGATTTATGTTGGTCTTGAGGCAAAGGGCAAGGGCTGGTTGGCGATTGGGTTTGGGTCCCCGGTGATGGATGGTGCCAATATGTTTATCGGCTATTACACCGACGACTCGGCTGAGGTAATAAACCATATTGGCAAGGGCAGAACCCACAGCGCAGCAAAGGGAAATGTCAGCCTCTTTGACGACTGGGAGATTGATTACGACGAGGAGACCAACACCACCGCGATGGAGTTTACCTATCCATTGAACTGGACCGGCTTGAAGGGCGCTGCGATTAACGGTCTTCTTCCCGGTGAAACCTATGACCTTATCCTGGCGCGCAACCCAAAAAGCCCTTCCCTTGGCGCCAAGCACAGCCAGAGGTCACATTACACATTCCAAATGGGAGCAAAACCGGAAAAGGTAGTGCCAGCACCAGACACAACCAAAAAAGAGGGGAAATAAAATACGCTTCTCTTTGCACTGTTAATTTTGGGGCAGGAGGTTGAATTTTCTGAACTCAAGGGAAACAGGATTCCTGCCGATGTTGTTATTATCCCCTGTTTCGGTGGCTGGGGGAATGTCCCGTTACAACAGGCGCAGGACCTAAAACCGATTATTGAGGGAATTCAGGCGTATCTGGACAGCAATGGAATAAAACCTATTGTCTCCCCTCATCGCCGCGCCCCGGCACATTTTCCGTCGCCACCGAGTCTGAACATTCAGTTGGCGATGATAACCGAAATGCTTGGCATTCATAAAACCCGTGCGCGCCGTTTTGCCGCTGACCTTGAAACCCTGTGTGCTAAAAATCCCCAAGTCAAATGGCTCCTTATCGGACTTTCCAATGGCGCCGACTTCGTTGACAAAACAATGGAACTGATTTCCCCCACAACGAGCGCGCGGGTTTTTGCAATAGAAATTGCGGTTCCCTTCTGGCGGGGCGTCTGCAACTATGAAAACATCTTGCGGTTTGACAACAACGGCAAAGACCCATTGCCCAACGGCGAACTTGAGGAGGTTTTCTTCGCTGCGCTCAAGGCAGGTATTAACTTTTTAAGTTCGGCCGTTAACGGCGAATGGCAGGGCTGGGAAAGGGCTTGGCACATCCCGGCACATGACTACCCCTGGGAAGAGATTGGACCGGCAGTGCGCGCCTTTCTCCAAAGGCACCTTGTCCTAAACTTCCAAACTGGTTACCATTGACAAGAACAAGTTCGTTGGTAATCTATTAGACTATGAAAGTTAGAACAGGAGGAAATATGAAGCATAGCGCTGGTATTACCAGCCGGTTAGCGGCATTTACATTTATCTGTCTCTTTTTTCTCCTTGGCTGTCCGAAACCGCCCCTGGTTCCGGAGACACCAAGAGGACCTACTGTCGGCTTCAAGGATGTTACTCTTGCCTGCACCACCAGCACCACCGACCCCGGAGGGAGCGAAGTATCATTCCAGTTTGACTGGGGAGACAACACCAGGACCGAATGGTCGGACTGGGTTGCAGGTGGTTTTGCCTATGTGGACACCCATACCTATACCCAGACCGGCGAGATGAAGGTCAGGGCTCGGGCAAAAAATCGCAAAGGCAGGGTTTCAGGTTGGTCTCAAGAGTTGACAATTACCATCAGCCCTGGTGAAGGTGGAGTATTCTGGAAATTTGGTTATCCTGACCCTGAGGACCCTGAGGACTCAGCCGACTTTACCGCCCACACATTTGGTATCGGACCTGAAGGGCAAATTTACATCGGCTCGGGGGAAATCCCTGCCCTTTTGTGCCGGAAAGCCAATGGTGCCAGGCGGTGGGAGTTCATCGATGTGGATGAGGACGAGTTTGCGATTGCACCCACAATTGGTGAGGACGGCACGATTTATGTAGGAACCGAAGGCGGCAGGTTCTACGCCTTAAACCCATCAGGGACCATCAAATGGCAGAAGACATTCAGCGCCGGGATTATTACACCTGCGGCATTGGGTGGCGGCACAATTTTCCTTCAGACAGAAGACGACAGTGTCTTTGCAATTGATGCGGTAACAGGAGAGAGAAAATGGGGCTTTTATGCTGGCGGAGGCATCCAGGCGCCGGTAATCGGCCCTGATGGGACGGTTTTCGTTTCTCAGGAGGACACACTGTTTGCCCTTGACCCTGGGTCTGGCGGTGTTAAATGGCGTTATGGCATGAAGGGGACGGTAACTGTTTCTCCGGCAATTGATGTTACCCGTGGGGCGCTCTATGTAGTTGACGAGGATGGCTGGTTTGTATCACTAAATCTCACCGATGGCAGCCTTAACTGGGAGACGAATGTTGGTAGCACCCCATCATTCCCAGTTATCGGAGGTGATGGCACCATTTATCTAACTGTCGTTTCCGCCCTCCTTGCGCTTGACCCGCAAAATGGTGGGGTAAAATGGGATTTTATTCCGCCTCTCCAGAGCGAAGACCTGTCTATGCCGGCAGTATCCAGTGAAGGTATCATCTACTTCCTCGTAATCTCCTCAGGGACCACCGGAGAGGTGGATTCACTTTATGCGGTTAACAGTGACGGCTCCCGACGCTGGGCAACCGGACTGAGGCTTGGCTCCCCAGGGGATTTTATCTCCGCCCCTAAGATTGACAACTCTGGACTTATCTATATCGGTGATGGCACCAGCGCCTTCTGCATTGTGGGCAAGGGCGGACCAGCACCATCCTCCTGGCCAATGTTTCAAGGTGACATAAGAAATTCTGGTAGAGCAAGATAGCCGGTTTTTAAAAGATGAGCGCAATGATATTTAAACCAGTCCCACCTCAGCCTGACTACCAGGATATCCATCGGCGGATACTTTCATTCTGGAAAGAGGGAAGGCACTTTTATCGTTTAATGGAACGCAATCGCGGTGGACCCAAGTTTCGATTCCTTGACGGACCGATAACTGCCAATGGTCCGATGGGTGTTCATCATGCCTGGGGGAGAACATATAAAGACCTGTTCCAGCGCTACAAGGCGATGCTCGGATTTGACCAGCGTTTTCAGAATGGGTTCGACTGCCAGGGTCTTTGGGTAGAGGTGGAGGTGGAAAAGGAGTTGGGGTTCCGTTCTAAGAGGGATATTGAGAGGTTTGGCATCGACAGGTTTGTGGAACTGTGTAAAGAACGGGTCCTGAGATTCTCAAAAGTCCAGACCGAGCAATCAATTCTGATTGGACAGTGGATGGACTGGGACAACTCCTATTACACCATGTCCGAGGAAAACAACTACTCCATCTGGTATTTCCTTAAGAAGTGCCATGAACGCGGTCTAATCTATGAAGGCACAGATGTTATGCCCTGGTGTGCCCGCTGCGGCACCGCGATTTCAGATATGGAGATTGCCACTGAAGGTTATCGCGAACTCACTCATCCTGCTGTCTTTGTCCGCTTCCCAGTTATTGGTAAAAAAGGTGAGTATCTCCTGGTCTGGACAACAACACCCTGGACGCTCACCGCCAATACCGGTGCCGCCGTCCATCCAGACTTGACCTATATCCGGGCAAAAAAGGGTGACGGTGAAGTATATATCCTTGCCAAAGATTTGCTAAAGGTGTTAGGACCGAATGTGGAGATTATAAATGAGTTTCCTGGTAGTGAACTTGTCGGTTTGAAATATCAAGGGCCGTTTGACGAACTGCCGGTTCAGAATGGTGTGGAACACCGGGTTGTCTCTTGGAAGGATGTGAGTGCCAGCGAAGGAACCGGGATTGTCCATATCGCCCCTGGCTGCGGTAAAGAGGACTTTATCCTCGGCAAGGAAAAAGGGCTCGCGGTCATCGCCCCACTCTTGGAGGATGGGACCTTTAAGGAGGGGTTTGACTGGCTAACTGGAAAAAGTACAGCAGCGGTGACCCAGCCAATTTTTGAAAATCTCCAAGCAAAAGGGCTCCTTTTCAAGGTTGAAAACTATACCCACCGCTATCCGGTCTGCTGGCGCTGCGGTGAGGAACTGGTGTTCCGCCTAGTTGACGAGTGGTTCATTGCAATGGATCCCCTGCGGGAGGAGATAATGAACTCGGCTAAACAGGTGCGCTGGATTCCCGAATTCGGACTCGAGCGTGAACTGGACTGGCTAAGAAATATGTCTGACTGGTGCATTTCCAAAAAACGGTATTGGGGGTTGGCGCTGCCGATTTATAAATGCACCTGCGGCTGGTTTGATGTGATTGGTTCTCAAGAGGAGTTAAAACAGCGGGCGGTTGAAGGCTGGGAAAGATTTTATGGACACACCCCCCATCGTCCCTGGATTGATGAGGTGAAGATTCGCTGCCAGAATTGCGGCAGTGTGGTTCAAAGGATTAAGGATGTTGGTAACCCCTGGCTTGATGCCGGCATCGTCCCTTTCTCTACTACCCACTATCTCACCAACCGACAGTACTGGCAGGAATGGTTTCCCTTTGACTTTATCACCGAGTCATTTCCTGGTCAGTTTCGCAACTGGTTCTATGCCATCCTGGCGATGAGCACCGTTTTGGAAAAATGTGCGCCCTTCCGTACCGTATTAGGTTACGCGACGATGAAAGCAGAGGATGGCAGGGAGATGCACAAATCCTGGGGTAATGCGATTGAGGTGGAGGAGGCGGTTGCAAAGATGGGGGCAGATGTGATGCGCTGGGTCTTCTGTCGCCACAACCCGACCCAGAACCTTCTTTTCGGCTTCAAGGTTGGGAACGAGGTCAAGCGTAAACTCCTGACGCTCTGGAATGTGTACTCTTTCTTCATTACCTATGCTAACATTGATAACATTAACCCCACCCGCCTTGATGTGAAATCGGAGGACCTGACACTCTTTGACCGTTGGATTCTTTCCCGCCTCAACTCCCTTGTTGCCCTTGCGAGAAAAAGACTCGATGACTATGATTGTACCGCCGTGGCGTTGGCAACCGAGGAGTTCATTGATGACCTGTCCACCTGGTATGTGCGCCGCAACCGGCGCCGGTTCTGGAAGTCGGCAGAAGACAAGGACAAAAGAGCCGCCTATTATACCCTTTACACCTCCCTCGTAACCATTGTGAAACTGATTGCCCCCTTTATGCCCTTTCTCACCGAAGATATCTACCAGAACTTAGTACGTAGCTGTGACACCCAGGCACCAGAAAGCGTCCATCTCTGCTTCTATCCTGAACCAAACCCAGATATGGTCAACCCCGTACTTGAGCAGGAAATGAATGCCATCCGCAACATTGTCTCGCTCGGACACGCCGCTCGAGAAAAGGCACAAATCAAGGTGCGTCAGCCTTTGCCGCGAATGTTCGTCAGCCTGAAGGATTCGGAATTGAAGCACCGGCTCCAGCCATATTTAGACATCATCAAAGACGAACTTAATATCCGGGAGGTCCTGATATTAGAACCAAATGCACCTGTCCCATCCGGAACGATAACGCAGGAAAATAACGATTTTACTGTGGCGCTTGACAGAACATTAACACCAGAACTTGAGTATGAGGGTCTTGCCCGCGAACTCGTCCGCCGGGTCCAGATTCTGCGCAAAAACGCCGGCTTCAATGTTACCGACCGCATCATCCTTGCCCTTTCAGGAAACGAGCGCTTAACAGCCGCTATCAAGATGTTTTCTGATTATATTCGCCAAGAAACCCTTGCCCTTGATATTAAATTTGAGCCCCTGACCGACGCCGAGATTCAGGGCGAATTTGAAATTAACCACCAACGAGTTCAGGTGGCGTTAAGGAGAACATAATGCCTAAGAAAGAAAAGACCGGCCCGCGGGTGCCGCTCACTAAAAAGGAGCTCCTCCGGCTGGAACAGCTCCTCCTAAAAGAAAAACAGCGCATCCTCCGGCAAAGCAATTTCACCAACGAGGTGATGGATACACCCAGAGCAACTGGCGACCTATCCAGCCATCGCACCCATATCGCTGACCAAGGCACGGAAAATTATCAACGGGAATTTGCCTCACAACTGAAATCAATCGAATCCGAGGCATTGAGGGAAATTGATGAGGCACTTAACCGCATTGCCACCGGCACCTATGGGTTATGCGAGGAATGCGGCGAGCCGATTCCCCTCGCCCGACTTGAGGTCGTCCCCTACGCCCGGTTGTGTATCAAGTGCCTGAAAAAACGCAAAGCCTGAACCGGTCGAGTTTCAGCATCGGTGCCAGAATCTCTGCCGCCCTCCTTTGCCTCCCTTCTTTCTTCACAATAAACAAAACAATTGAAGCGGTGTTTGGGGTATTACTTATCATTCTCTTTTGGCTACTCGGGGACCGACGGAAAAACATATTGCGCTCAGCAAGGGGGGTTATCTATCTCACACCAGGACTCATCATCGTCAACAGCCTCTTAAGGGATTGGAACGGAAAATTCGGGTTAACCATTAATGGGGCAGTTGTTGGTCTTGACCTTTCTCTCCGCCTCCTCTGGACCTTCCTCTTGGTGACGGTGTTGTTCCAGTCCGCACCACTCGATGAAATGATCGCCCTGTTTCGCAGCATATTCAGATTTCTGCACCTCCCGGAAAAGGAATGGAGCGAAACCGTGACAATGACCCTAACGCTTCTGCCCGATTTTGCTTCTCTTCCGGTCAAAGGCTTTCGCAATCTGCCTGAGGCAATTGCTGAGCGCATCGCCGCAGCAGAAAACAGAATAAAGATAGTTTGCAGTTCGGGGTTGGATGTCCAGGGTTGTCCAAACCAACAACCAAGAATCAAAAACCAAGGGCTAAGATTCCGCCCCATTGACCTTGCCCTTCTTTTGCCCGCCGCACTTTTTTTAATCTTTACCATCATCACCTGATGCCCAACATCCGTCTGACAATTGAGTTTGACGGCACAAATTACGCCGGCTGGCAGATTCAACCAAAGCAAAAGACAATTCAGGGACTTTTGGAAGCGAGCCTGAAAAAAATCTTCGGGCAGGATATCACCGTTTATGGTTGTGGCAGAACCGACGCCGGTGTCTCAGCCCGGAACTATGTTGCCAACTGCCACTGCCCTGACCGCCTGTCACCAGCAAGGATCGCCGCCGCGCTCAACTTTTATCTACCTTCAGACATCTTTGTGAAATCGGCTGAGGTGGTCAGTGACGACTTCCATGCCCGCTACAGCGCCATCACCAAGACCTACACCTATTCCATAATCTGCAACCGCTCCCCTTTAAGGAGCCGGTTTGCCTGGGAGGTCTTCCCGCCTCTTGACATCAAAAGGCTTGAAAAAGGGGCGAAACTGTTTTTAGGTAAAAAGGACTTCAACCCCTTCTGCGCAATTCGGTCCGGAAATGGCATCTGCACCATCAGGTCAATTCATATTACAAAAAAGGGTGATGAGATTCTGATAAAAATCACCGGCGACCGCTTCCTTTACAAGATGGTGCGGCGGATTGTTGGTGCGCTTGTTGCCTATGCCACGGGCAGAATCACGGTAAATGATATCCGTGCCTCCCTTGCCGGCAAAAAGGGCAAACCATTTACCTCGGCACCGGCTCAGGGTTTAATCTTGGAACGGGTTGAATATCCGAAGACAGGCAAGGGCTGGCGCCGGTAACGGTCAGCCGCATCCTGAAGCGCCTGTTTTGGAGTTTTATATCCGAGGGTTGCCGCCTCCAACTCCTCAACTAAAGCCTTTCTCCCTGCCAGCCATTTCAAGCCGCGCGGCTCAAAAACCCCGTATTCCATCTGCTTGTAAGCGGCAAATAGACCCGGTGTCTCCTCAAACCGCCTCTGCAACCGCGGGTCATTAAGGCAGCGCCGGTAAATTGGCACATACCAGGTTCCAAGCGACCATTCCACCTGCCTTTCTGGCGAGATAAACCACTTAATAAACCTCCAGGCAGCCTCCTTTTCCTCCTTTGTTGCCTTCCTGAACATCCCGATATTGGTGCCATAGATTATTGCCGCCGGGTTTCCCGCAACCGGAATTGGTGCCATCCCCACCTTAAGCCGCTCCTGCCCGTAAATTGGTGCCCGCCAGGTG
>JBDRUF010000064.1 GCA_039801245.1 candidate division WOR-3 bacterium | reverse complement strand
AAAGTAAAGAAAAAACATCTTAGGAATACGGACAAGGAGTGAGTCATAGGTGATGTCAAAGGAGTCATTAGGTATGATGGCGTCCAGATAGAAGGTGTCGATGTCTTCAATCTGGCGGAGGGAGAGAAAGTAGCCTTTGGCATCACGGCTTCTGGTCCAGACCATTGAGTCGTTGACGGTAACGGTGTCACCTGAGCGGGGAAAGAGGATTTCATAGGGTTGGGGAACAACGGTTTTGCCTCTGACCGTGTCAAACTCCGGGTGAGATGCCACAAGAAACCAGGTGTCGCCGCTTGCAACCGGCACCGGTTCTGGGGTAACATAGGAGTCGGCACCGGCATAGGCAAACTGCCATTCGCCATATTGCGAGATGATTTTCAGACGGGCAAGAGGAAAGATGGAGTCATATTTTTCATTGAGTTTGTAGGAGCGGTTGACCCTGGCGTGCACGGGATGGGAACCACTGCGCAATAGGGAATGGACCACAAGTTGCGGTGCAAAGGGCTGGTCCGGGGTTAGTTCGCAAGCGGAAAAGAGGAAAAACGCAAGGAAAATTAGGAGAAACAGTTTGCCCGGCATTAGAACCTCACCTTTATTCCAAGTGTGGGGAGAATGGGAATCATATTAATCTGGTGGCGCTGGGGAAATCCATCAGGGTTGAACTCCCAGTAGTAGAGCAGGACATTGCGGGCATTGTAAAGGTTGATGACATCAAGGAAGATGCTCACATCAAATTTGCCCACCTTGCTGGTTTTGGAGAGCCCGGCATCAAGCCGGTGATAAGCCGGATAGCGGAAGGCGTCGCGGGCTCCATAGATAAACTCCCATTGCATTTCCGCTTTGCCACCCGGTCTTTCAATCACGCGTGGATAATAGCCGGCAAGTCCGGAATAGGGCAGACCGGTGCCAAGTGTCCAGCGAAAGGTCAAATCCGCACCAAGGAGGAGCGCGGGAAAGTTCAGGACAAGGTTGATGTTATGGCGCCGGTCATAATGGGGGTGATAGGATTCGCCGTTGATTGTGCGCTCGGTCCACATATAGGAATAGGCAAGCCAGCCATTTACTCTGCCTGAGTTTTTGCGGATTAACAGTTCCAGACCGGAGGAGAAGCCTTCAGCAGGAAGCAATGAGTCGGGCTGGGTAAAGAGCTCACCATAGCGGGTTTCAAGGAGGTTGTTGTAGTCCTTGTAATAGCCCTCAACCTGAACCAGGATGGTTTCCTTGAGCCAGTGCTCAATTCCGGCGATGTAATGAAAGGCGCTGGGAATCGGGCGGTTTTTGGGAACCGGGACCCAGACATCATAGATGGAAAAGACCGGGTCGGTTGAGTTCAAGGTTATTAATGGCTGGGTGAATCTGCCCAGGGCAGAATTAAAGGCGGTGTTTTTGCCGAGGAAGAACTTCAGTCCGAGACGCGGCTCAGGCTCAATTCGTTTGCCTTTGGAATACCAGGCAAGACGCAGACCCGGGCGCAAAATGAGCTTCTTCGGGATGAGTTCCCATTTGTCCTCAACATAGGCGGCAAGGGGATAGAGGGTATCGGCAACCTCAAAATAGGTGGTATCAAAGTCAACCCTCAAGCCCATCCGGTTTGCCTGCAGGTCAAACCCAAAGCCAAGCGTGTGCCGGTCATGGGGATAATAGGTGAAGTTACCTTTCAGGTTATTGTTGGTCAAATCGCCCTTCATTTTGAAATCCTCGCCCTCCTGAAATTTTACCCGGAAACCGGAGAAGAAGTTGCTCCAGGCGGCAATGATTTCGCCGTAAAGGACCGGGTTGAAGACAGAGTTCAGGCGCGCAGAGAGGCCGCGATTGCCCCAGCTCATCCTGACATTAAATGCGTCCGGCTGTTCCGGGTCCCAGAAGGAGAGGACATCCTCAGCACCAAGACCGGCAAAACTCAGGCGGTGGTTTTCATTAAGTGAATAGTTTGCCTTGCCCATCAGGTCGTAAAAGTAGTAGCCCAGACCCTCAGCACCAAAGAGTGTCAAGATGAGATCGGGCAGGTAGGTCCTTCTTGCGGCAAAGAGGATTGAGCCCTTGGGAATCGGACCTTCAAAAATCCCTTTGGCAGCAATCATTGAGACCGAACCCTCGCCGGTGTATCTTTTGGAGTTGCCCTCGCGGGTGGTGACATCAAGAACCGAACTGAGCCGGGAGCCGAACTGGGCAGGAAAGCCGCCGGCAAGCAATGTGACATCAGCCACCGCCTCGGGCACAAATGGGGAGAAGATGCCAAAGAGGTGTGAGGGGTTGTAAACGGTAATACCGTCAAGGAGAATCAGGTTCTGGTCAGGTGAGCCGCCGCGGATGTAAAGTTTGTTGGAGAAGTCAGAAACGGTAATCACGCCGGGGAGGAGTTGCACGGTGCGAAAGATGTCAACCTCACCGCCAAGTTTCGGCACCAAAACCAGTTGTTTGGTGTCCATCCTTTTTGTTGATATCTCCACCTCCCTTTCAAAGCGCGCCCTTTCCGCAGTAACCTTGACCTCGCCCAGTTCAAAAGGTGCGGGCTTGAGTTCAATGTTGAGGCTGGTCAGCCTGCCCTCAGCAACCGTTATCCTCTCGCTGTGGGTGGCATAGCCGATGTATGAGACCTCAATCTGATAACTGCCCGCAGGGACATCGCCAAGATAGAAATAGCCCTTGGCATTGGTGGTTGCACCCAGACCGGTGCCTTTGATTTCAACATTGGCATAGGCAAGCGGCTCACCAGAGAGAGAATCACGGACAAACCCGTTGACCGCGCCGGTCCGGGCTGAAACCGAACTGAATAAGATAACAGTGAAAAGGGAGGCAAACCGCACAGAATCAATCAAAAAGTTGCTGGCGCAGCTCCCTGCCGAACCTCTTTGCCTCCTCAGCGATGCGCTCCTGTTTCTTTAATATCTTCGGCTCAGGGCAGTTGGCAACAACATAATGACCCAAGTATTTCACCTTGCCAAACTCGGCAAGACGCCGGAACATCGCCACTGCCAAATCGGCACCATCATAATGGTCACCACCAGCGGTGATGACAACCGCCCATTTTGCTCCCCTTAAAAGGTTTTCACCGGTCAAGAGGGCAAAGCAGCGGTCAACAGCGGTCTTCAACTGGCTGGTGACACCCCAGCAGAAGATCGGGCTTGTCCAGATGGTCAAATCGCTGTCAACCAGAAGGTCAAATATCTCCAGCATATCATCATCCTGCTGGCAGCCGGCGCGATTTTTGTAATTGGTGCAGTGAAAGCACTCCTGACAGCCGGCGATGTTCAACTTGCTCACCTGGATACGGTTGACCTCAATCCCCTTTTTGCCCAGACCCTCAAGGACCCAGTCGGTAACAAGCGCGGTGTTCCCCTTTCTCGGGCTGCCTTCAAGAACTAAAACCCTTTTCTGTTTCATCCTTTCGCTCCTTTGTTTGCCATTATCAGGATTAAATTAGCCGTTTGCGCCCTTTTGTCAATGAAGAGAAAGACCTATTTTGGTGCTGAGTTCCAGAAGGCGATTTTCTCCAAGGGCTTGCGCTTCACAGTTGCACGCTCACGCTCCTCAGCCGGATAGCCAACCGCAATCAATGCCACTGCCCGATAGCCCCGCCCCAGACCGAGGTGGCGCAAAAGTGCGCGGGAGTCAAACCAGCCAATCCAGCAGGTGCCAAGACCCTGTTCAGTTGCCGCAAGGACAAAATGCTCTCCGGCAATCCCCGCATCAATCAACTGAAACTGATTGCCCGCAGCACCGCCACCCAGCCGGTTGATTAGGATGTTCTCCTTTATCAAAAGGGCAACCAAGACCGGTGCGCGCGCAAAGTGCTTGGAGGCGAGAAAAACGCCCTTGAAAACCGCATTGCCGAGCGCCTGTTTCTTTTCTGGGTCGTCAAAGACGATAAACCGCCAGGGCTGACCGTTGTCTGCTGAAGGTGCCAGCCTTGCCGCCTCAAGGCAGAGGTTCAGTTTCTCCCTTTCAACCGGGCGCTCACTGAAGCGGCGAACCGAGCGCCGTTTCCAGCACAGTCTCAGGAAGTTACTTTCTGTCATAGATTAAAAATGTTAGAAAATCAGACCCAAAAGTCAATACGAACACCCCATCTGGGTGTAAGCCCCCTTTAACAATGGCTATTTTAGCGAAAATTGTGAGCGGGGATGCGAAGGGGGTCTGCAGCCACCCCGGGGGTCACTCCCCCTCTGGATATCGGGAAAAATAAAATGGGAAGGCGATAAAATTTTCTCCTATTGGGTTTCCGGTTCGGTATGGGGTTCAATATGAACTACAACCGTTTTTACATCCGGATTTGAACGCCTGATCTCCTCTTCAACCTTGGTGGCAATCTCATGCCCTGCCCGCACCGAGATCTCCGGGTCAACCTGAATATGGACATCCATTTCAATCAGGTTGCCAGCACCAGCGTGGCGTGCCCGGAAGGCATGAAAGCTCTTTACACCAGGAATCTGGGAAATGGTCTGGTGGAGATGGTCAATTGCCTTTGGTTCGGGCGCGCGGTCAGACAGTTTTTGCAGAGATGAACGGATGATGCGGATGCCGATATAGACAAGGAATGAGGCAAGGATGACCGCGGTCAAATGGTCAAGGAATGACCAGCGTTCACCACCGATGAGCGCACCGCCAATGCCAAAGGCAGCCGCAATTGAGGAGAAGGCGTCAGAGCGGTGGTGCCAGGCGTTGGCAATGATTGCCGGGTTGTGAAACCGCCTGCCAACCGCCCGCGTCCACCAGTAGAGCAGTTCCTTTAAGATGATTGAGGCGATTGCCATATAAAAGGGCACCCAGTTGCGCAAGGCGGTGTGGCGCTGGCTTAAGGTAAGGATTGCCTCACCGGCAACAAACAAAGCAGCAGCCACAAGGAGGATGCCGACAAACAGGGCGACGATTGTCTCATAGCGTGAATGACCGTAGTGGTGGTCTTCATCAGGCGGCTGTTTGGCAGCAGAGATTCCCCATAAAACCGCGATGTCGGATGCCAGGTCAGAGAGGCTGTGCAATCCATCCGCGATGATGGCGCTGGAGGCACCCAGGATACCGGCAGTAATTTTTCCGGCGGTGAGGAGGATGTTGATGATAAGTCCGGTAAAGGTGACCTGGCGCTCAAGCACAAGCTGGCGGGCAAGGGAAGGCTCTTTATTCATCTGGGCTTCACTTAAAAGGTTATCTTCAGGTGATTTGAAGTCAAGGGTTGCTTTTTCTTGGGGAGTGGCTTAATATTTATAAATGGCAAATCACCGGCAAAAAACAACGGGTTTGAAAAGAGCGCTGCAGCGGCTGAGGCGGACATTAATTTTCTACAACCTCTTTGCGCTCGCCTTGATAACAGTCGGACTCTTGTCATTGGGGACCTTGGTTGTGGCGCTCCTTTTCCTATCCGGCTGGGTGGTGCTGATCTTTCTGCTCCCGGTTTTTGCCACTGGATTTTTCTGGCTCAGGGAGACAAAAACAAAGAAGATTGGTTATAAGGTTGAGCGAGTGTTCCCGGTATTACAGGGAAGGCTTGTCGCCGCAATAGAACTTACCGAATATCAGCCCGACTTTGAGGGCTATTCCTTGAGTTTGCGGGATGCGGCGGTCAAACAGGTTGAGGAGGCGCTGAAGCCATTACCCCTGAATAAGATTATGCCCCAAAAAAGGCTCTTGTGGTCAGGGCTTTTTGCGGTTTTAAGTATCGGGCTGTTTTTAGGCTATTTCGGGATTGACAAGCAACGGGTAGAACTGGGGCTGTTAAACGGGTTTTCACCAGAAAGGTTGGAAATAGCAATTGCAGCATTTCCTCAGGATACTGCGGTTCTACCCGGTTCTGAGGTTGAGTTGGGTTGTCGGATAAAACCTGAGGGGATTTTCAAGTGGGTGCGGCTGGAGATGCAGGAGGGGTCAAGGGCTTTTAGGGTACATAAGAAAAACCTGAGATTGGACGGGGACAGTTGCCGGTTCAACATCATTGTCAATGAGGGGTTCAAATTCCGCTTCAGGGTTTTGTCCAGGGGTTCGGACTGGTTTCGTGTCGGTTTGATTGAGCCCCTGACACTCAAACGGCTCTCATTTATCTGTCACCCACCAGGATATTCCCGTTTGCCCGAGGTGCGGGTAAGTGGCACCGGACTGGCGGTGTTAAAGGGGACAAGGGTTGATTTTGAGGCAGAGGCGAGCGCAACGGTTGAAAGGGCGAGGGTAATCTTGGGTGAAGAGACTGTTTGGGCGCGGATAGATGAAAGGGATTGGCGCCGATTTTCCGGCAGTTTTGTGGTAATGAAGGATGGGGTAGGAACCGTGGAAATGGCAGGTGCTGATGGCAACCTCAGAGGCGCTGCGAGTTTTGATGTCCGGGTGCTTCTTGATGAGCCACCGTTTGTCAAGGTTTTCATTCCGGGCAGGGATGTTGACCTGCCAATGAGTATGAAGGTGCTCTTGGGCATAAACACCATTGATGATTACGGGCTAAATGAGTTGTGGCTCCATTATGGTAAAGATAGTATCGCTAATGCGGTGAGGCTGAGGCGGCTTGATGGCAAACTTGAGGACACCACATTATATGTCTGGGACCTCTCATCTTCCGGACTGGTCCCGGGCGAGGCGATGAGATATTTTGTTCGGGTGAGTGATAACGACCAAATTTCCGGTCCCAAGAGCACCAAGAGCGAGGTCTTTTCAGTCCGATTTCCCACGATGCCGGAGATTTATTCGGCGGCGGTGGAAAGGACCGGCACCACCCAGAGTGAACTTGAACCTTTGCAGGGAGAACAGGCAAGGATTGGCGAGGAGCTTGCGCGGGTGGCAGAGGAGTTGAAGAAAAACCGCGAACTTTCCTGGGAGGAACGGCGGCGACTTGAGGATGTGGTTCACGAGCAGGCGGCTTTATTGGAAAAGATTGAGGATTTGAAGGAGGATGTGGCAAAGGCGGCACAGGAGATTCTTGAAGGGATGTCCTGGGATAAGGAGACGCTTGAGCGTTTGGGGCAGTTGCAGGAACTCCTATCCCGTTTATTGCCCAAGGAGTTGCAGGAGGCGCTCAAGGAGCTGGCAAGGAAACTTGGTGAGCGCGGCAGTGATTTGCGCCAGGCGCTTGAACGGGTTCAGGTTGAGCAGGAGAAACTGCAGGCAGGGATTGAGCGGGCGCTGGAACTTTTAAAGCGGATTATGGAGGAGGTAAAGCTGGAGGCGCTGGCAAAACAGGCAGAGGAGCTCAAGCGGGAGCAGACAAAAATAACCGAGATGCTGGCAAAGGAAACTGGCGAGGAGCTTTTAAGGCAGCAGGAGGCGATAAATTCAGGACTTGACAGTTTGGAAAAGGGAATGAAGGAACTGGCAGATGAGGTTTCTGAAGAGGCAATCGCCGAGTCCTTAGAGGCAATCGGCGAGCAGCTGAAGGCAAGGGATATCAAGGCGATGGCGGCAAAAATGAAACAGGAGCTGGCAACCGGGGACAAAAAGCTGGCAAAGGAAAGGAGTGAGCAACTGGCACAGTCCTTTAAGGAAATGGAGGAAAGGCTCAAAAATTTGAGTGAGGGGTTAAAGAAAAGCCGTTCAGCTGAGGTGTTGAGGCGGATGATGGCAGGTGGTGATGAACTGTTGACCATCTCCCAAGAGGAGGAAAGGCTGGAGGAGAAACTGCGGCAGGGTGCGGCTCCTCAGGCAATTGCCAATGAGCAGATGGCGCTTTTGGAGGCAACAAGGATAAGCGCTGAGAGCCTTTTGAGTCTGGGTGCGCAGACAATGGCAATACCGCCAACATTAGGGCAGGAACTTGCCCGTGCGCTCAAGTCTATGAAAGAGGCGGCGTCATTGGGTGCAGAAAGGCGCGGGGCAAATATGGGTGCGCAGATGCAGGCGGCACGGCAAAGTCTGAACCGGGCGGTGGAGATGCTTTTGGCTGCGGCGGACAAGATGCAACAGGGTGGTGGTCTTGCTGGTGGGCTGCAAAACCTCTTAGAGCAACTTTCCCAGATGACATCAGAACAGCTGGCGATTAATGCCGGCACCGCTGGTCTGCCAATCCCGATTCCGATGGGAGGTTTGGGTGCTGGGCAGATGGAACAGTTGATGAAACTCCTTGCCCAGCAGCAGGCGCTACGCCGGCAGCTGGAGGAGCTTTTGCAGTCTATGGGTGGAGAACGCCCCGGACTTACCGGCAGCCTTGAGCAACTCCTTGAGGAGATGAAAGGGGTGGAAAGGGCGCTTTCCGAACTGCAGATTGACCGCAAACTGATTGAGCGCCAGGAGGGAATAGTTCATAAACTGCTTGATGCCCAGCGGAGTTTGCGCCAAGAGGGGTTCAAGGAACAGCGGGAGAGCGAAACCGCAAAGGAGTATCAGTTAGAGGCGCCTTCGGGTCTGCCTGAGGATTTGGGTGAGAGGAACCGGCGTTTGCGGGAGGAGCTATTGCGGGCGCTGAAACAGGGTTATCCCTTGGAGTATGAGCGGCTGATTCGAGCATATTTTGAGAGACTCCTGGAGCGATAGATGCGCAAAATTTTGACCTTTGCATTTTGCCTTTTGCACCTGGCGTTGGGGGCACAGGAGGCTTATCGCGGCCAGATTTTGGAGCAGGCGGGTCAGTTTGAAGAGGCGTTTGCGGTTTACCGCTCGGTTTTGGAAAACAGCCCCAAGGACCGGCAGGCGCTTTTGGACTTTATCAGGGTGTGCCGGCATTTGGAGCGCTACGATTCGCTCTTAACCGTTCTGCGCCAGCTGGAGGGGAAGGGAGAGAGAAGTTTTGAACTGGGTCTGGGGATTGTTGAGGCGCTTTTGAAAACCAGGCGCCGGCAGGAGGGGCTTACCCGCGCCCAGGCGTTGCTGCAAAGTTCGCCTGAGCGAGTTTTGGAGATTGCTCAGGTTTTAACCGAAGGTGGCGAGCCCAATGTTGCGGCTCAGTATCTTGAAGGGGCGTTGAAAACCAGCGGTTTCAGGATGGATTATGCCGATTTCCTGATAGGTCTATACGAAGAGACAGGTCGCCTGCCAGAGGCGGCAGGAGTAATCAGCGAGATTGTCAATAAAGATGAAAGGCATCTGCAGCGGCTGCTTGAGCGGCTTTCGGGTTACGGGCGCCAGGCTAATTATCCGCGGGTTATTAAAGAATTAGGAAAGATTAAAGACCCAAAGTTACGGGCAAGGGCGCAGGCAGCGGTCTATCTGGGCGCTGGTGAGGAGATGGCAGCGGTGAGGGTTGTGCAGACGGTCTTAAGCGAACAGGAGCTTTACCTTTTTGCCCAGGATTGCGAGCGGAACGGAGCTCTCAATGCGGCACTAACGGTATACTCAAAGCAAAATGCCTGGGCAGATTGTGCGCGGGTCTTGCGGCTGATGGGTAGAGTTGAGGAGGCTTTGAGGTTCTTGGAGCGCGACACAACCCCTGCCGGTGTCCTTGAACTTGCCGAAATCGCCCGGATAGAACAGAGGGATTTTAAAAAGGCGCTCAATGCCTACCAAAAGGTCCTGAGACACCGCCCGAAAGATAGGGCGGCGCTTTATGGTCTGGCAAGGGCGCTGATTGGAT
>JBDRUF010000063.1 GCA_039801245.1 candidate division WOR-3 bacterium | reverse complement strand
AAACTTTCAATATAATTACTATGCAGATTCTACGGTAGGAATTATAGAGGAGAGTTCGGACAGTCTGCTGAAACTGGTTTTAGTTGATATTCTGCCTGTGGGTCTTATCTATGTTCCTGTGGTTGACCGGATATATGTAGGGACACAACATTATTCAGGTGAATTTATTTATATCTCTGCAATTGATGGCGCAGGAGATTCGATCATCCATAGAATACAAGTTGTTCGTGAATTCACCTGTCCATCCGCATTTGTTTACAATCGGGAAAATGACAAGCTTTATGCCTCTCCTTATAGTCCCTATGTCAGTGAGCTACTTATCCTGAAGCCGGGTCCTGATACTATAATTACCACCATTGAGGTAAAAAGGTATTCCTTGGCATTGCTTTACAACCATCTGGTTAACAAGGTATATTGTGCGAGTCAGGGCAGTAATGAGGTAAGGGTGATTGATGGCAAGAATGATACGGTGATAGCGGTATTAGGGGTTGGCAGGTCGCCTTTTAGTCTGAGTTTTAACCAGAAGAGTAATGGGGTGTATTGTGCGAATGCGGATGATGGAACGATAAGCGTGATTGACGGGTTTAGGGATAGCGTCCGGTTGACAATCACAGTTGGTGTGGAGCCCTGGGCTCTGATTTATGACTCAGTTGATAACCGGACTTTCTGCGCCAATCGTGGGAGTCATAATGTTACGATAATAGATGGTGGTAATGATACGGTTATCGGTGAGGTTGTTTTAGGGAATAACCCGCGGGTCTTGTGTCTTGTCGGTGAGAGCAAGGTGTATTGCGGAAATCTTTTTGGCGGTCAGGTTACAGTTGTTGATGCCAGCACCAACCGGGTTATAGCCAATCTGAAGGCGGGCGAGCAGCCAGCAGCGCTTTGCTATAATCCGGTTTCACAAAGGGTGTTCTGCGCCAATGAGAAGGATGGGAATGTGAGTGTGTTTGATGCGGTTAGAGATTCATTGCTCTATCATATTCCAGTTGGCAGCGGACCCAGGTTTCTCTGTTACAATCCGGTTGGCAATAAGGTGTATTGTGCCAATTACGGACGCTGGCCTGAGCAGGACTCAACAGTAACGGTATTAAATGGGGGGACCGGTGAGGTAATTGGGAGGGTTGTTGTTGGCAACAGACCTGTTGCCCTGTGCCACAATTCCATAGGAAACAAGGTCTATGCCGCCTGTTATGGTGCGGAAAAGGTGGTGGTAATTGATGGTGGTGCAGATACGGTGATAAAGGGTGTTCAGGTGGGAAGGTATCCGCTGGCACTTTGTTATAATTACACAAGGAACAAGGTCTACTGCGCATCATCCTGGGCAGATGAGGTTGTAGTGATTGACGGTGTTCAGGACAGTGTGATAAAGAGGGTAAGGGTTGGTGGCTATCCATTGGCACTAATATATAATCCGGCAAATGACCAGGTTTATTGTGCTAACCGGCTTGATGGAACCGTGAGTGTGATTGACTGCGTGTCTGACTCGGTGATAGCCACAATCAATTTATATGGAAAGCCGACCTGCCTGAGCGTTGATACAATCAGAAACCGGGTTTATTGTGCGGATTCGGGTTTGGACCGGGTATGGGTAATTGATGGCAGTTTAAATCAGCGGATTCGGGAGATTCTGACCGGCACCGACCCGGTGGCGATGGTATTTGTTCCGGCTTACTCACGGACATATATTGCCAATTATAACGGGTCAAGCCTGTCGGTAATCAGGGATACAACGCTTGGGATTGCTGACGAGCCGATGACGCCTGTTGTTGGCGGCATAAACAAATTATATCCATCTTCTGGTAATGTTTTAATTCACTTTCAGATTCCTTATCCGGGCAGGGTGAGTTTAAATATTTATGACATTCAGGGCAGGCTGGTAAGAACACTAATCAGCGGCGAGCAGAAGCCAGGGAGTTACACAGTTGTCTGGGATGGTAGGGATGGGTATAATCGGCAGGTTCCCAATGGGGTCTATTTCTATCATCTTGATGCATTCGGAATCACCGCTACAGGGAAAGCTGTCTTGGCGCATTAAGATTAGCCCGGTTAACTTTTAAAGGCGAAGGTAAAACCATAAGGCTCTTTTTGTGCTGAACGGTAGAAAATAGTTTTCCTTGACCTTTAGGTTTGACCTGCTATAGTTATATTTCAATTCCATCAATGAAGTTATGGCGTAAACCTCTTGATTCTGATGAGAAGAAGCCGCCGCAAGGCAGGGTTCATATTCTGATTGAGCGGTGCAAGGGGTGCGGTTTCTGCATTACCTATTGCCCGAAAGATGTGCTTGAATCATCACCAGATTTTAACCGTCGGGGCTATCATCCGCCGGTTGTTGTTCATCCGGAAAGGTGCGTTAACTGCGGGCTTTGCACCATTATCTGCGCCGAGTTTGCCATCTGGACAACACCGGTTGAGGAGCCGCAACCTCAGCCTCAAACTTAGCCTGTTTTTATGGATAAATCGGTTTTGACCGGGGTTCATTTCTGGGATGGTGATTATGCCTGTGCTGAGGGTGCAATTGCTGCCGGTTGCCGGTTCTTTGCCGGTTACCCGATAACACCTTCAACTGAGATTGCCGAGCGGATTGCCCAGCGCTTTCCGTTTGTGGGCGGCACTTTTATTCAGATGGAGGATGAACTGGCATCAATGGCGGCAATCTTGGGTGCAGCCTGGGCAGGGACAAAGGCGATGACCGTGACATCGGGTCCGGGTTTTTCCCTGATGCAGGAGAATATCGGGCTGGGGGTGATGACCGAAACCCCTTGTGTGGTTGTTGATGTTCAGCGGGGCGGACCCTCAACCGGTCTGCCAACCCTTACCGGTCAGCAGGATATGATGCAGGCGCGCTGGGGCTCACACGGCGATTATGAAATCATTGCCCTTTCACCATCCTCGCCCCAGGAGTGCTTTGATTTGACCATCACCGCTTTTGACCTTTCAGAAAGATATCGGGTGCCGGTGCTTTTGATGATGGATGAGTGTGTCGGGCATATGACCGAAAAGGTTGTTGTGCCGGAAAAGGAGAAAATCAGACCCCTGCCGCGCAGGTGGTATCGGGGTCCAAAGGAGAAGTACCGGCCGTTTCAGCCAGATGCTGATGGTGTGCCACCGATGGTGCGGGCAGGCAAAGACTTTCGGATTCACATTACCGGGTTGACCCATGATGAGCGCGGTTATCCAGTTATCAATGCGGAATGTCAAAATCTGTGTGTAACAAGGCTGGTCAAAAAGATTCGGGACAATGCTGATAAGATTACCATCTGCGAGGAGCATTCCCTTGAGGATGCGGAGGTGGTTGTTGTTGCCTATGGGATAAGCGCAAGGGTTGCCTTCAAGGCGATTGCGGATGCCAGGGAGAAGGGGGTAAGGGTGGGGATGCTCAGGCTGATTACGGTCTGGCCATTTCCAGAAATGCGGGTTTCAGAACTGGCACAGCGGGTCAAGGCAATGGTGATGCCCGAAATAAATTTAGGTCAGGTCTATCTTGAACTCGAGCGGGTTGTTGCCGGTCGCTGCCGAACTTTTCTTGTGCCCCATTGCGGTGGCTGGGTCCATGACCCTAAGGATATATTTGAGGCGATAATGGCGAGCGTCAGATGATAACCGAACAGGAAACTCATCCGCTTGATGACCTTTTAAGGGTTGACCGTATTCCCCATATCTGGTGTCCCACCTGTGGCTTGGGGATTGTCTTAAACTCCTTTCTCACCGCGGTCAGAGAAAGCGGTATTCCCCGGGAGGATATTGTTGTGGTCTCAGGTATCGGTTGCACTGGCAGGGCAGCGGGTTATGTCAACCTTGACTCTTTCCATACCACCCATGGTCGGGCTTTGCCATTTGCCACCGGTCTGAAACTTGGCAATCCACGCCTGAAGGTCGTGGTTATTTCCGGTGATGGCGACCTGGTGGCGATTGGCGGCAATCACCTGATTCACACCGCTCGGCGCAATATGGATATGACGGTTGTCTGTGTGAACAACTTTAACTATGCGATGACCGGTGGTCAGTTCGGACCGACAACACCCAAAGGTGCCCGTCTCACAACCGCGCCCTATGGCTCATACGAGCACCCGTTCAACATCCCATTTTTAGTTGACTCCTGTGGTGCCACTTATGTGGCACGCTGGACCGTGCTGCATATTAGGCAATTGACAGAGTCAATCAAGGAGGCGCTAGTTCACCCTGGGTTCAGTTTTATTGAGGTGATTTCACCCTGTCCGACCGTTTACGGCAGAAGGAATCAGTTGGGCTCAGGTCTGGATATTGTCAAGTATTACCGGGATAACTCAATTGTCAGAAACGATATTGATACCCGGGAATGCGAGATTGAGTATCAGGGGAAGATTATTGTCGGCAGGTTTGTTCAGAAACGGAAGCCCACCTATCTGGAGACGATGAATGAATATCTGCGGCAGAGTGTGGGCGAGGGCTTTGTGCCTTATCAGGGACCGATGGATGACGGAGATTAAACTTTCCGGTTTTGGCGGTCAGGGAATCATCATGATGGGGATGATTCTTGGTAAGGCGGCAACCCTTTATGATAACAAGTTTGCCACCTTGACTCAGAGTTTTGGACCTGAGGCAAGGGGTGGTGCCTGTTCAGCCCAGTTAATCATCTCGGAAACAAAGGTGCTCTATCCCTATCTCACCGCACCAGACATCCTGGTGGCGATGTCTCAGGAGGCTTATGAGAAGTTTGAGCCCACGCTCAAGGATGGGGGTATTCTGATAATTGAGGAAAACCTTGTTCGCCCTCATCCTGACGAAGGCAGGGTCAGGCAGTTTTCCATCCCAGCGACCAGAATTGCTGAAGGGTTGGGCAACCGGATGTTTGCCAATATGGTGATGTTGGGGTTTGTCTGCGCGGTAACAAAGATAATTCCCAAACAGGCGTTGATTAATGCTATCAGGGATACCTTGCCGGCGCGTCTGCTGGAGAAGAACCTGATTGCACTGGAGAAGGGATACGAAAAGGGCATGGAGAAATGACCGCTTCCCGACTGCCAATACCAGACAAAGGTCAAATTGGTCTGGACATTGAAGGGGTATCAGCATCCTATAAATTATCCTGGATTGCCGATTCACCCTGCCGGGTTGCCTGTCCTGCAGGGGTTAATGTCAAGGCTTATGTTGGTCTGATTGGCAGAGGCGATTTTCTCCGTGCCTTAGAGGTGGTGCGGGAGAAAAACCCTTTGCCCGGAATCTGCGGCAGGGTCTGCACCCATCCCTGTGAAGCTGAATGCCGGCGCAGCGAGATTGATGAGCCGGTGGCGATAAGGCAATTGAAGCGGTTTATTGCCGATTATGCACTGATTTCAAAACCGGCGGTTTTACCCGTAACTACCCAGAAAAGGAAGGAAAAGGTAGCGATTGTCGGCTCTGGTCCAGCAGGTCTGACAGCGGCCAATGACTTAAGGAGGCTGGGTTATGATGTTACAATCTTTGAGGCACAGGATAAACCAGGAGGTATGCTTGTCTGGGGAATTCCGCCATTTCGTCTACCGAGAAACATTATTGAAGATGAGATAAACTCAATCCTTAACCTTGGCATCAAGCTTGTCCTCAACACCAGAATAGACAACCCTGCGCAACTTTTAAAAGATGGGTATGCGGCAGTATTCCTTGCCCCTGGGTGTCAGAAGAGTATTAAATTGGGTTTGCCTCTTGAAGATGAGATTGAGGGTGTGATTGACAGCCTCTCTTTCTTAAAGAAGGTCTATAATGGCGGATTGAATGAACTAAAAGGCAGGGTGCTGGTAATTGGTGGTGGTGATTCAGCAATTGACTCTGCCCGTGTTGCCCGGCGGCTTGGTGCTGAGGATGTGTGTATTGTCTACCGTCGGACAAAAAGGGAGATGCCGGCAGCAGATGAGGAGGTGAGGGAGGCGGAGATTGAGGGTATAAGGTTTGAATTTCTGACCCAGCCGATTGGTTTTGTGCAACAGGAGAAAAGGGTTTCGGGTTTGCGCTGTGTCCGCTGCCGGTTGGGTGAGCCTGACTCTTCAGGCAGAAGAAAACCTATGCCAATTACAGGCTCAGATTTTAACATTCAGGCTAACTGGGTTATTACTGCACTGGGACAGAGGACCGAGATGGAAATCAACAACTTGCCTGAGGGTGTTTTTATCGGCGGTGATGCGGCAGGTGGCGAGGCAACCGTGATTAATGCCATTGCGAGCGGGCACGAGGGAGCAAAGGCAATTCATCAATTTATTACCGGGCAATCTTCGCTCCAGTCTTCGGTCTTCGGTCCTCGGTCGGAGATGGAGATAGCCCCAAAAGTACTGACCGCGGTGCGAGTAGAAAGGGCGAGACCGAAATATTTGCCAGTTAACTCCCGCAGGGGTTTTCAGGAGGTGGAGGCGCCATTTTCACCAGAACAGGCGATAGAGGAGGCAAGAAGGTGCCTGCGCTGCGGTCCCTGTGATGAGTGCGTCCGCTGCAACAACACCTGTCCCAAACACCAGGCGGTTTTACGGATGATGAATGAAAAAGGAGAGGTGAGCGAGCAGGTGTTTATTAGGATTCACGGTCTGGAAAACATTTTCCTTGAGGGTGAGTTCAGAAGAGAGGTCAGGATAAGAGCCGAAGGTGAGGGTCAACAAATTAGGGGTGAGATTGAGCTCTTGATTGTTCAGGTTGACGAGGAGCTTTGCCGGGCTTGCGAGCGTTGCATTGAGGTCTGCCCGCACGAAGCAATCAACCTGAAGGAATGGAAACGAGGGGTTTTGGTTGCAAGTGTTGACTACAAAAGGTGTCGTGGTTGCGGAGTCTGTGTTACTGTCTGTCCGAGCGGGGCGCTGAAAGGTTTTGCCCCGGTTGAGGCTGGAAGTAATGTCAGATAAAAAATCCCAGCAAATAAACGCAATTGCATATGTCTGTATCAGGACGGTTCCCCAAATCAGTCAGGATTTCCTCTTAAAGCAAGGTTTGGAGTTAAGGCAGGTTAGTTGCATCGGTCAGGTAGGGGCGGGCGATGTGCTGAATGCACTCAGTTCAGATGCCGAAAGGGTTGTGCTTATTGGTTGTCCCGATGACAAATGCCGGCACGAAGTCGGTCCGAAAAATGCGCGCTCTCAGGTTCAGATGGTTCAGGAGATAATCAATCTATTAGGTTTTGATAAGGAACAGGTGGTTTTTCTTTCAGCAGATGAGGCGATTGAGCGGTTGAAATGTAATAGGCAGCCACCACTCAGCCTTAAGTGGAAAAAAGCAGAATCCGCCTTCCGTGTTCCGTTTTCCCTTTCAGAGGTAGGCTTCAGTCCATCAAATTTTGTCTGTATTGACTGTGGCAGGTGCTCGGGCATCTGTCCTGTTGCCCGAACCGAACTGGGCTTTTCACCAAGACGGTTGATAAAACAGGCGCTTGATAACAGTCAGAATGTGCCGGTAAGGGCGCTTTATGCCTGTCTTGGTTGCGACCTCTGTGTCACTGTCTGTCCTGCTAACAAAGGGTTTGCCCAGACGGTTTTGAAACTGCGCGGGATTGCCTTTAATAACGGGGCGAGTCCGGTTAAAGCCCATTCCGGGATTGTGCAGACGATTATTCGGATGATGTCAGAAAACAGAAGAAAGCAGAAAAGACTGGACTGGCTCAAGCCGGAACTTAGGGTGAGAGATAATGGTGAAACTGCTCTCTTTATCGGCTGCCTGCCATATTTTGATGTTCTGTTTCGGGAGTTAGGGGTGCAGCCGCTCAAGACCGCTGAGAATGCGATTCGCATTATAAATAGTCTTGGAGTTGAACCGGTTGTGCTTCTTGATGAGGGCTGTTGCGGTCATGATTTGCTCTGGCTGGGTGATATAGAACCGGTGCGTTCTCTTGCTGAACATAACCTAAAGGTTTTTCAGGAGGCGGGTGTTAAAGAGGTGGTTTTTCTGTGTCCGGAATGTTTGCGCACATTTAAGCTTGATTATCCAGCGATTGTTGGTGAGACCGGATTAAAACTTGTTCATATCACCGAATTTCTTGTCCGGAATGGTTTCAAACCCGGTGGCTCCGAGAGAAGAGCGATCGTAACATTTCAGGACCCTTGCCGTCTGGGCAGGCATCTTGGTATTTATGATGAGCCAAGGCGGTTAATAAAAGGCTTAAATGGGATTGAGTTAAGGGAGATGGCTCACAATCAAAATCAGGCGCTCTGCTGCGGCGGGGCATCCTGGCTTGAGTGCGGTGTGGCGGTCAAACTTTTGCAGGAGCGGAGATTGAACGAGGCAAAAGAGACCGGTGCGGATACGCTTGTTACCGCCTGTTCAAAGTGTGAGATTCATCTTTCTTGTGCCCTGAGCAGAGGCGAAAAAAGGGGTTTAAAGATAGCCAATATTATTGACCTTTTATATGAGGAAAAGTAAAATGGAGCAAAATGAGCGCAGATAAAGAGGCACGTATCGGTGTGTTTGTCTGCCGTTGCGGCACCAACATCGCTGCGGTTGTTGATGTGGAAAAGGTGGCAGAGTTTGCCCGGACCCTGCCCGGGGTTGTTTTCAGTTCTACCGGTCTTTATGTCTGCTCTGAACCCGGGCAGAAGGAGATTCAGAAGGCGGTTGCCGAGCAGAATCTCAACCGGGTGGTTGTTGCCGCCTGTTCACCAAGGATGCATGAGCCGACATTCCGCGCCTGTCTGGTTCAGACGGGTTTGAACCCGTTTCTCTTAGAGATTGCCAATATCCGTGAGGGCTGCTCCTGGGTTCATTCCCTTGAACCGGAAAGGACAACAAAAAAGGCGTGCGACCTGGTCGCTATTGCGGTGGCAAAAGCCCGGCATCTGAAACCATTAACCGAGCGCCGCTTTCCCATCAAGGATGCGGTCCTGGTTGTTGGTGGTGGGGTTGCCGGGATACAGGCAAGCCTTGACCTTGCCGATGCTGGACACCCTGTCTATCTTGTGGAAAAGGGGCCGTCTCTGGGCGGGTTGATGGCGCAGCTGCACAAGACCTACCCAACAATGGACTGTGCGATATGAATACTTGCGCCCAAGATGGCGGATGTCGGTCGGCATCCGAAAATTAAACTCCTGACCCTCTCCGAGGTCAAGGAGATTAGTGGTCATGTTGGTGAGTTCAAGGTAACGGTCAGGCAAAGGGCACGATTCGTCAACGAAAAGGAGTGCACCGCCTGCGGTGAGTGCGCCAAGGTCTGTCCGCAGTTAGTTCCGGACGAGTTCAACCTTGGTCTCTCGCTAAGGCATGCCATCTATCAGCCCTTTCCGCAGGCGATTCCTGCCGCCTATGTGTTAAATCCGTCAGACTGCCTTGGTCTGAACCCGATTGCCTGCGGCAAATGTGCGCAGGCGTGCGATAAGAAGTGCATTGACTTAAACGACCAGGACAGGGAGTTTACCTTTGAGGTGGGGGCAATCATTGTGGCCACCGGTATGGAGCCCTTTGACCCGTTTGACAAGGGCGATTTCGGTTATGGTAGGGCGGCAAATGTCATTACCGCAATGGAGTTTGAGCGGCTGGCATCATCTGGTGGACCAACCGGTGGTGAGCTCATCAGGTTAAGCGACCGCAAGAAGCCCAAAAGCGTTGCCTTTATCCAGTGTGTTGGCTCGCGGTGCCTTGACCAGGGAAGCCCTTACTGCAGTAATATCTGCTGTATGAACACCATCAAGGACAGCCTGGTTTTGAAGGAGCACCATCCAGAAATGGATGTCAAGGTGTTTTACATTGATATGCGGGCATTCAGTAAGGGTTTTGAGGAGATGCTCTGGCGCTCAAAAAGGCTCGGTGTGAAATACATCAAGGGGATTCCAGGTGAGGTTGAGGAGAACCCGGAGAATAATAATCTCACCCTTTATGTTGAGAATACCGAGACCGGCAAGATTGAAAGGCACGAGGCGGAACTGGTTGTCCTTGCCACCGGTGTCAAGCCAAGAAAGGATACCGCCGAGTTGCAGCACCTCCTTTCGCTCCAGTTGCACACCGAGGGGTTTCTCCTTGAGGCTCATCCCAAACTCCTGCCGGTTGACTCGCCGATTCGGGGTGTGTTTTATGCTGGTGGGGCTGAGGGACCAAAGGACATCAAGGATTCGGTAACCCAGGCGAGTGCCGCTGCGGGCAGGGCGGCAAGGCTCTTGGCACAGAAAACGCTTGCTGCTGAGCCCTATACGGTTGAGGTA
>JBDRUF010000062.1 GCA_039801245.1 candidate division WOR-3 bacterium | reverse complement strand
CAAAGAGGCACACAACAATCAACACTTTGCGCTGCAAATTGACCTCCTTTTTATTTTGAAAAGTATAGCATCAAGTTTAGGAAAAGTCAAGCAGAAGAATTAATTTTATTACAATGAGTTTTTTCCTTGACAGAAAAAGTCCGATTTTTATAATTAATGTAAGGTAGGTAGTTTTTAGCAGATACTAAAAGGGAGGCGGATTATGAGTAGAGCAGCAGTGTTTCTTTTTTTATCACTGGCTGCGGTTGCATTTGGTTTGCAAAGTGCGGCGATAGACCCTGAGACAGGGCTGTTGGTTGAGGACCGGTTGGAAGAGGTGCTCGCCGGTCGGAAGTTGCCGCTTGATAAGAAGGTATCTTATCTTAAGGAGGGGGTAATTGCCGGAACCGACGCCGAATGGGAGGAGGATGTTCGTCTGACCGCAAATGAAATTGCGGATTACACCTTTGCCTATGGCAGGCAGTTATTGGCAACCGACCCTTCTGGAAGAGTCCATGTGGTCTGGATGTCCTATCAGAGTCCGGGTACCTATTCTCCCCAGATTTATTACAAGCGCTACTATCCAGGCTCGGGCTGGACAAACGACACCTGCATATCTACGGATTTGGCATCTTCAGGCTATTCTTACTATCCGGCGCTCTGCGTTGACTCTTCTGGTGATGTCCATGTGGTATGGTTTGTTTACAGGGTCTCTCCGCTACCGAAGGGGTATTATATCGCCTATAAGAAGTGCACGCCAACATCATCGGGTAATGGCGGCTGGGAGGAAAACTCGGTACGCATCACGGAAGACACCTTGCGGTGGTATAAATTCTTTCCCGCAATTGCCGCCACACCCAACAACAGAATCCATGTGGTTTACTACTGCTATCATTCTACACTCGGCTATGCGATTGGGTATAAGGAGAAGGTGGGAACAGCCTGGCAGCCCCGTGTTTGGGTTGACTCAGGTGGCACCAATTATTACCGCTGGTGGCCAAAGGTTGCCGGAGACAGAAACAATAATGTTCATGTGACCTGGTTTGGTTATGGCGGTGGCGCCCCTTATCAGATTGGCTACCGCGGCAGGTTTGATGGCACCTGGGGCTCTGTGAGTCAAAACATCTCCGGTGGAAGTCAGCATCAGATGCATCCGGCAATAGCGGTCAATCCCTTGACCAACAATGTTCACATTGTCTGGCAGGGTTATCCTCGTGACCGGCGCAACTACCGGATAATTCACAAGGAGCGTCTCGGTGCCGGTCAGGGGGATACATTCCAGTTGATTGGTGATACCGTTTCCGAGCCCAATTTCTCCTACGACCAGTTTAATCCCTGTCTCACCTTTACCTCTGACGGCGCTGGTCACTGTGTCTGGCACGGTAACAACAGCCCCAGCCCCCGCTACTTCCAGATTCGCTACAACGAGCGCACCCCGGATGGTGTCTGGCAGACTCCGACGAATCTGACAAATGTTACCACCTCCGACCGCTCATATCCTTCTATTAACAATGGCGGTAACAGTTCTCTTCCTGACCACCTTCATCTTATCTGGCACGACTATCGTGACGGGAACTGGGAACTTTATTACAAACACGGGAAGCCGCCGGGATGGCTGGATTTAGCCCTTGAGCAGATTGATATTCCCGGAGCAATCCATCTGGTTGGTGAGGATGTCAACCCATCGGTCTGGGTTCGCAATACCGGTACCGGGACCATCTCCGCCTTCAGCGTAAAACTGGACATCGGGATAATGTATACCAGTATGGTGTATGTCAACCAAACCCTTGAGCCTGGCGAGCGGTTCAATGTCACTGGCTTTGCCACCTGGACACCAACAGCGGGTGGCTTCTATCCGGTGAGGTGTTCGGTCAGGCTGGCGAGTGATTCCAACCCGGAAAACGACCGCCTGACCAAGACTACGCTGGTTGGAGACTTCGTTGAGCACTTTGACCTCAACGATGGTGATTTTTACTGGACAGGCGCCTGGGGCTGGGGATCCCCTCAGCCGCCCCGCGGAACACCACCGTCTGCTCCTAACTGCTGGGGCAATGTCCTTTTTGACTACTACGGTAACAATGCTGAGGATACCCTTATTTCCTATGAACTGACCGCTCTCCAGAATAACCCAGTCGTGATGTTTATGCACTGGATGCAGAGTGAATCACTCGCTGACGGTGGTTGTGTGAAGTACTCAACTGATGGTGGAAGCACCTGGACACTCCTATATCCGGATACGAGCGGTGGTCTCAGACCCTACACCGCACTCGGTGCCTATTCTGGCTCTTGGGACTGGGAATGGGCGAGGTTCAGGGTGCCGGTTAGCGCCAATCAGAGGTTTCTAATCGCCTGGCGGTTTTTCTCAGATGAAGAAAATGTCGGTTATGGCTGGCTTATTGACGATGTGGTAGGCATCGGCTGCCGCAACCTAATTGATGTGGGCGTAAGTGAAATCCTGGCACCCACTGGTTCAATCCCCTATGGCATCCCAGTATCACCAAGGGTTATGGTGGGCAACTATGGCACCGGTGTTCAGACCTTCAAAACAAGGTTTGAAATTGACACCGTGTACGCCGATACTCAGATTGTTACTCTCAGACCCGGTGAATTTCTGCCAGTAGAGTTTACTCCTTGGACACCTCTTGTTAAGGGTAAACTCCAAACAAAAGCGGTAACAATGCTTGCCGGCGATGTCAACCCTGAAAACGATACCCTCAAAGACTCAATCGAGGTCTACCTCCTTGATGTTCAGCCAACCGCCATCATCAAACCCCGAGGTTATGTTGACTCTGGTGCGGTTATCGAGCCTGAGGTGATGGTAAAAAACAACGGCACCACACCCGCCTCATTCTATGTCCGCTTGCAGATTGGCTCCTCCTATGATGAGCAAAGGCTTGTCCTCAACCTCCAGCCTGATGAGGAGAGGCTCGTCAGCGGGTTCGGAACTTGGTCTGCTGACATCCCGGGCACATATCCTGTCCGTTGCTCAACCCGGCTTGCCGACGATATGGTTCCGGAAAACAACCTCATCACCACAACCGTGAGGGTGGTGGTCCTTGATGTTGGTCCAACCCAGATTGTTGAACCACCAGCGGTGGTATTTGAGGGTGCCACTGTCCGACCAGCCACAAAGGTCAAAAACTATAGCGAAGCGCCTGCTGATATTGCCATCGCCTTCCTCATTCAGGACCGCCAAGGAAATTTGCTTTACAGCGCCACCGAATCGCTGAGTCTGCGCCCATTGCAGGAGACCACCCATACCTTCTCACAAACCTGGCAAGCAACAACCTCTGGCAACTACTCCGCCATCTCCTATACCATCTATGATGCGGAAAACCGCCACCAGAATGACACCATCATCAAGCCATTTGAGGTCAGACCGGAAATAACTCACGGCTGGTCAGAAATGGCGGCTGTGCCGGATTATGTCAAGGATGGTGCTTGGCTTACATACGACTATCACAATGGGCTCATCTATGCGGCGCGTGGTTATAAGTCGCAAGACTTCTACTCCTATGACCCGCAGATAAACACCTGGACCAAACTGCCCGCCTGGCCTGAAGGGGAGGAGGGCAAACCACCTTCCAAAGGTTCAGCCGGCTGCTATGGTGACGGCTATATCTATGCGGTCAAGGGCAATAATACCGCGGGTTTCTGGCGTTACTCAATTCAGGAGGGCACCTGGTATCAGTTGACAAAGATTCTCCCCGGACCGTCAGGCAAAAACCCTAAAGGTGGCACCAGTGTAGTTTATATCGTTCACAATGACACCCCCTATGTGTACCTCCTCAAAGGCTACAAACAGGATTTTATGCGCTATAATACTATTACCGATGCCTGGGAGGTGCTTGTCAATGCACCAGCAGGCTCAAAGCCCAAATGGGACAAGGGTTCGTGGTTAGTTTATGACGGGCAGAATACCATCTATGCCCACAAGGCGAAGTATCACGAGTTCTGGAGATACAACATTACCACTCAGGAGTGGAGCGAGTCCAGCCTTAAGGGAATGCCTTTGATTGGTAGGGCAGGTAAGAAAAAGAAGTCTAAGGACGGCGGCTCAGCAGCCTATTACAACGGCTACATCTATGCGCTTAAGGGTGGCAATACCTGCGAGTTCTGGAGGTATGAGATAGGTGCCGACACCTGGACAGAACTTGAGCCGGTGCCTGAGATTGGCTCCTCGGGTAGAAAGAAGCGGGTCAAGAACGGTGGTTCCTTGGTCTATTATAATGAGGGTATCTTCTATGCCTTCAAGGGTGGGAAGACGACAGAGTTCTGGCGGTATATTGATACAGCAACTGCAGCGGCAAGTCTCCCTGCGCCTGAGCGTTCGGGTGTGATGGGTGAGAAGGTGGTTGCGGAGCGCTTCGGGTTCAGTGTGGCGCCCAATCCGCTCTCCAAGGGCTACGGTGTTCTGAGTTACAGTGTGCCGCAGAGTGGTGAGGCGAGGTTGACGGTCTATGATGTGACGGGCAGGGCGGTGTTTGAGTATGGCTTTGTTGCATCCGGGACCGGGACGCGTAGCCTTGACCTGCGGAGCCTGTCTGCGGGCGTGTATCTCGTGCGGTTTGAGGCTGCGGGCGCAAGCGCAAGCCAGAAACTCGTTGTGCGGTAATCTCCAAGAAAATCAAAAGGGGGCTTTTAAAAGCCCCCTTTATTTTTAAGGCGGTTGGTTAACTTTACCTTATGAGGGTGAATCGTTGAGTGGCATTGGGCTTATCAATCAGGCGGCAGAAGTAAACACCGGGTGAAAGCGGGAAGGAGCGGACAACCTGACCGCAGGGGTTGAGGATTTCAAGCTGGTTATTTCGGGCGAAGTTTCTGAGCGCCTGATTGGTGAGGATGCCGGGCAGAGATAAAGCCGAATTGGCGCCAATAGGGTTGGGAGCTTCCTCAATGCCAAGTGTGCCGTGAAACATTATCTTGGCATCCTCAAAAGGCGGCTGGAATGGGTACCAGGAGTCGGAGACCGGCTGCATTATCGGCTGAATAACCGGCAGGCTGCCAATCCAGGCAAAGGTCATAATCAACTCGGGCCAGTCAGGTAAATCGGGAAAGACAAATGTGTCCAGTGCGTTCGGTGCAGTCTGCCAGCCCGGGGTGGGATAGGTAATCTCCTGCCCTCCAGGGATCATAAAACGGGTGGAGTCGGCGATGATGGTGCTGTCAGGATGACCCTGAATTACGCCATAGACCGCCCAGCCAGCAAATGCCGGTGCCGTGAAAACAAAGATAGCGGTCAGAAGCACAAACAGGTTTTTCATTACTATCCTCCTTTTTTGTTATAATTTTAGACTTATCGCAGCACACCCAAAAATATACAAAAGCGCAGGTTAAAAGTCAAGGAGAAAAATGGGTGGAACCCATCCGGGGGATGCTCCAGGGGTAGCCCTGGGTTAGCCTGTTAAAGAACATAAAAATTTTGCTTGACAAAGGGGGGGATGATTGCTATAATATTGTTGCAACCACGGGTCACATCCGAAGAATCGGTAATTCTCAATAAATGAGTTCGTGCGCTGTGCCGGTTTAAGATAAGATATTAAACCGGTTCAGCCGTTTTAAGTAAGAACGCCGTGTCTTTGGGTGGAGACATGGCGTTAGGTTGCAGAAGTTTTTAACCACCCGCTGCTCCGACAAAAGGAGCGTAAAAGATAAAGGATAAAAAAGGAGGCGAAAGATGCTAAAGCCTGTAAAAGCGGCAGGAGTTGTATTCCTGCTGACCTTCCTTGCCTTCGGTGTGGCGTTAGCGCAGCCGATGCGAGGAACCTATACGGTAAAACCGGTAGGTGGTGATTTCCCAAGCATCGCAGCCGGAGTTAATGCGGTAAAGTCACGCGGTTTGTCAGGTCCGTGCACCCTCCTCTGCTATACTGGAACCTATACCGACTATGTTGATATGAGCAACTTCACCCCGAGTTACTGGCTGACAATTCGGGCAGCGCCGGGTGAAAGACCCTATCTGAACTCCACCAGCAGTTATGCCTTCTATATGTACTATACGAACCGGGTAAAGCTTGAGGGTCTGCTTTTGCGTGCATCCTCATATGTTCTTTATATGTACTATTCGGGCAAGACCGACAGCGTCATTGTGCAGAACTGCAGCCTTTTTGGCGCTTCATCCTATTGCGTCTACTTCTACAACTGCAAAAATATCAAGTTCATCCGAACGAAGTTTGCCGGCAGCCCTTCGTACGGTATTTATGGCTACTATGACACCCTTTGCGACTGGCGGGGATGCTACTGGCTGGTCAACGGCTCATACGGTATTATGTCTTACTACGGTCACAACCTAAAGGTTGAGAACTGCACCACCCATGCCACCAGTCGGGCAAGTTATAACTATATGTTCTACTACAACTACAATGGTGTAACATTCCGAAACAACTATCAGGTTGGCGGTTCTTCCTATGGTCTCTATCTCTACAACTCTTCAAGGTCCTTGGTTGAGGGCAACCACTTTTCCGGCTCCTACTCCTATCCAATCTATGCCTATTATGACACCGCCACAATTTACCGCAACAACCTGTTTGTCAATACGGGCTCGTATGCCTTTTACGGCTACTACTGTCAGAAGCAGGTTGTTGAAGGCTGCTCGGTTGGTGGTCCGACCTCGGCTGGGTTCTACCTGTATTACACCGACTCCTTGATAATGAGGGATAATATCATTAATGCGCCGGTCCCGCTTTATCTCTATTACGGCAATGGCTATCATACCATCTTGAGAAACCAGTTCTATGCCACCAGTTCCTATTGCGTTTATCTGTACGGCTCACATTATTTAAATAGGTTCATCAACAACTTCTTCCGGGGCTACACATCTTACGGTATCTACTCACCCTCTGGCTATTATCTGTACAACCCGGTTTTCAAGAACAACTCCTTCTACAACACCGGTTCCCAGTATCCGCTTTATCTGTATTATGCCTACAACTGCACGCTCTACAATAACATCTTCAGAGGCGGGACTTCGTACCTGATTTACCTATATTCAGGCTCAATTGACTCCTGTAACTTCAACTGCTATTACACATCATCAGGAACGCCGTTCTACTATAACGGTTCAACCAGAACCTGGGCACAGTGGCAGGGGCTCGGGTTTGACCTGCAGGGCAAGGGTCCGATGAGAGACCCGTCCTATGTGAACCCGCCGCTTGATTTGCACCTGCGGAGAGGTTCCTGCTGTATTGACTCGGGTAAGACCCAGACCGTGGCATCACCTGATATTGATGGCGAGGCAAGGACTCTACCCCATGACATCGGTGCGGATGAGTGGTATGCACCGGTTGACCTTGCGGTTCAGCGCATCATCTCACCCGGGACCTATGCGCCGTTAGACACGGTGGTAACACCGCAGGCGGTGATTTACAACTATGGACCGCGCACGGTTTCTAATGTTCGGGTTGATTTTCGGATGCGCTCGCCAACCGGCAAACTTTTCCAGGAGAAGAGAATCATCACAACACTGGCAAGCGGGGATTCGGCATTTGTCACATATACACCTTATCAGTTGGTTGACACTGGCGACTGGGCGGTAAGGTGCACCCTGTATTACTATGGGGACTCCTTCCCGAGCAACAACATCCAGACCCTGACCTGCCGGGTGCCGCCGATTGATGTCTCGCCGGTGGCGATTGAGGAGCCGGTGGGCTCAGTTGACTTCGGCTCAACCGTAACACCGAAGGTCTGGGTGAAGAACCTTGATGCGACCTATCCTTCTGGACCGGTCCCGGTTGACTGCTATATCGGCACAACCTATTACAACCGCAAGATTGCGGCTGTTCCTGCGGGTGAATCGCTCCTGGTTGAGTTTGACGACTGGATTGTTGACCAGCAGGATTCGGTTGATGTGATGTTTGTTACCCTGAAGCGGCTTGACCCGGATATGTCCAATGACACGATTTGGGGCAGATTCTGGGTGGACCGAAGGGATGTTGGTACGGCGGCGATTGTTGCGCCAAAAGGCAATTGGCCCTCGGGTGTGCCGTTCAAACCCAAGGCGTGGATAAAGAACTACGGCAATACCACCGAGTCGTTTGATGTCCTGTTTACGGTTAGCACCGCGTATCAGGACAGTCAGGATGTTTCCAGCCTGGCACCTGGTGAGTCAATCTTAGTTGAGTTCACCGAGTGGACACCGGATGTGCTCTTCTATCAGACGGTGAAGTGTTCAACCAGACTGGCGACTGATATGGGGACTTTCAATGACAAAGTCCAGGATGACTCGGTGTTCTTCTATCTGATTGATGCCCAGCCGACCTTAATCATCCAGCCCAAGGGTGAGGTTGATTCCGGAACGGTGATTGCGCCGCAGGTGCGGGTGAAAAACAACGGCACCTGGCCTGCTACCTTCTATGTGCGGTTGCGGATTGTTGGCACACCCTACAACCAGCAGCGGCTGCTGGTGAATATCCCGCCAGGGGTTGACACACTCGTCACCGGTTTCCCGAACTGGGTTGCCAGCCCAGTGGGTGAGTTTGAGGTGCGCTGCTCAACCGCGCTCAGTGGCGAGATGATACCTACCAACGACCTGCTGATTGACACCGTTAAGGTGCGTTCGCTCGCTTTCAATGATGTGGGTGTGAATGCCATCATTGAGCCGGCGGCGTTGGTGACGCTCAACACGCCGGTGAGGCCGCGTCCGCGGGTGCGCAACTACGGCACCAATCCGGCGACCTTTGACATCCACTTTGTGATTAAGGCTGCGGGTGGTGCTACGGTTTATCAGGACAGTCTGAAGGATCAGACTCTTGATCCGGGCAGGCAGCTGGTGTTCCCGTTCCCGAGCACCTGGACAGCGACTCCGGTTGGCAACTATCAGGCGATTGCCTACACGGTGATGAGCGGTGATGGCAATCCGGCGAACGACACCTTTGTGTTGAACTTCCGGGTGACTCTGGACATTTCTCCTGGCTGGTCTGAGGAGATGTCGGTTCTTGGCACGGTGAAGGATGGTGGCTGGTTGGCGGTGGCGAAGGGAGCGACGGATCAGCCGCCGAAGGTTTACGCTTCGCCTGGGTACAAGAGCAACAGCCTGTTTGTGTTCGACCTGATGACGAGGAGCTGGAGTGCGGCGGCGATTTGGCCCAATGGCAGGGAGGGCAAGCCGCCTTCCAAGGGTGCGTGTGCCTGCTATGGTGATGGTTACATCTATGCGGTCAAGGGCAACAACACGCCTGGTTTCTGGCGCTACTCGGTTGCGGGCAACACCTGGGAGCAGCTGGCTGACATACCTGCGGGCAATTCGGGCAGGAATCCGAGGGGTGGCACTGATGTGGCGTATGTGAAGGTTGGAGGCACTGGCTATGTGTACCTCTTGAAGGGTTATGGTCAGGACTTCATGCGCTACAACACCGAAACTGGAGCCTGGGAGTTACTGCCCAATGCGCCGGCGGGTTCAAAGCCCAAGTGGGACAGGGGCTCCTGGATAGCATGCGACGGCGACAACCTCATCTATGCTCACAAGGCGAAGTATCATGAGTTCTGGGTCTACAGCATCAGCGACAACGCCTGGTCAGGTACGATGCTGCAGGGTATGCCGATAGCGAGTGGCAGGACTGGGAAGAACAAGAAGTCCAAGGATGGTGCGGATGCTGCCTACTACAACGAGTTCATCTATGCGCTTAAGGGTGGCAACACGGTTGAGTTCTGGAAGTACGACATTGCTGGGAACACCTGGACTGAGCTTGACCCGATGCCTGAGATTGGCTCAAGCGGCAGGAGGAAGATGGTGAAGAATGGCGGTGCGTTGGTGTGCGCTGATGACGGGCTGTTCTATGCGTTCAAGGGTGGCAAGACTGCGGAGTTCTGGCGGTACTTTGAGGCGGCGGTGATGCTGCCGGCAGCGGCGCCTGAGCGTTCGGGTGTGATGGCGGAGCGGACCGGGATTGACCGGTTTGGCTTCTCCCTGGCGCCCAATCCGCTCTCCAGGGGTTACGGAGTTCTGAGTTACAGTGTGCCGCAGAGTGGTGAGGCGAGGTTGACGGTCTATGATGTGACGGGCAGGGCGGTGTTTGAGTATGGCTTTGTTGCATCTGGGACCGGGACGCGTAGCCTTGACCTGCGGAGCCTGTCTGCGGGCGTGTATCTCGTGCGGTTTGAGGCTGCGGGCACAAGCGCAAGCCAGAAGCTGATTGTGGAGTGAGGACAGAGGCTTCTTTCTGTCCCA
>JBDRUF010000061.1 GCA_039801245.1 candidate division WOR-3 bacterium | reverse complement strand
GACGGATTTTCACCAGGAGTTTGCGGCCGCCTAGCCGGGGATGGCGCTGTCGCACCAACCGTACCAGGCTCAGAATGACCGGGTCAGCGTTGATGTCTATTCAATTCAGCCCGAGCGGTTTGATGACGGCACATTGATAACCATCGGGGTCTTTTGCCATGAGTTCGGTCATATCCTCGGCTTGCCCGACTTGTATGATACCGACTACTCCAGTTCAGGTTTGGGGATGTTCTGCCTGATGGCGGCAGGCGGCTGGGCAAGGGCAAGTGAAAGCCAGCCTTATGGCAGTTCGCCGGTCCACCCTTCAGCCTGGTGCAAGTATCTTTTGGGCTGGACATTGCCAGATTCGGTTGAAGAGGGTATAGCTGATTCGGTGCCCTCTGCCCGTTTTGCCGCTGTAGCAAAAGCCCAATCCTGTTTCAGGATACTAAAAAATCCCAATGGTGTTGACTGGCGCCCTGAAGGCGGTGGCAAGGGTGAGTACTTTCTGATTGAAAACCGACAGCAAATCGGGTTTGATAAAGGGCTGCCTGGAACCGGGCTTTTGATTCTTCATATTGATGAGTCCCGAAGTGGTAATGATGATGAGCGCCACCCGTTGGTGGGGATTCTGCGCGCGGACCGCTCGCCCGACTTCACCTTAGGACCAAATGACCGTGGCAGTGACGCCCATTTGTGGAAGTCAAGTGATACTGGGGTGCGTAACTTCACGACCCCTTCAACCGCATTTTATGACGGGATTCAGAGCGGGGTGGTTATTGAGAGGATTTCGCCATCCGACTCGGTGATGACCGCCACACTTAAGATTGCCCCGCTTTTCTTGGGCACGGTTTACTCATTTCCCAACCCGGTTGTTGTTAAATCATCAACAGGACCGGCAACCATTGTTTACACCCCAACCGATTCTATAAAACTTGCCGGGAAGTTTCCCAAGTTTAAGGTGAGGATTTTTAACCTTGCCGGTGAGCCGGTGCGGGTGCTTGATGAGGAGGGAACCGAGATAAACCGTGAGCGCCGGGCCGCCTATTGGGATTTGCTGAATGAGCAGAAAAGGCGGGTAACAAGCGGGATGTATTTTTATCTTATTGAGATTGAGGATGAGGGGATTAAGGAGCAGAATTTTGGCAGGTTGACAATTGTCAGATAGGAGGCTATTGTGAAAGTTGACCTTAAAGGCAAATGTGCGGTGGTTACCGGCGGTGGGGCAGGGATTGGCAGGGCAATCGTGGAAAGGCTTGCCGGTAGCGGTGCGCAGGTGGCGGTGTGCGATGTTGTGTCAGAGGCGGCCCAGCGGGTTGCCGAGGATTTGAAAGCCAAGGGAATGGTTGCCGAACCGTATGCGGTTGATGTTGCCAATTTTCAAGAGGTTCAGAATGTCTGTCTTCAGATTGAGGAGAGGTTCGGGGCAATTCACATCCTCGTAAACAACGCCGGTATCACCCGTGACAATCTGCTTTTGCGGATGAGCGAAGAGGATTTTGACAGGGTGATTGCGGTCAACCTCAAAGGTGCCTTCAACTTTACCAAAGCCTCTTCTCGGGCGATGATCAAGGCACGCTGGGGCAGGATTGTCAATATCAGTTCAGTTATTGGCGAGATGGGTAATGCCGGTCAGGCGAACTATGCGGCAGCAAAGGCGGGATTAATCGGGTTCACCAAGTCGGTGGCAAAGGAACTGGCGGGCAGAAACATTACGGTCAATGCCATTGCCCCAGGCTTTATTGCCACCGCTATGACCGAGAGACTTGACCCAAAGGTGAAAGAGAGTTACATCAACGCGATACCACTAAAAAGGGCAGGAACACCCGAGGATGTTGCCTCTCTTTGCCTTTTTCTTGTCTCAGAAGAGGCAGGCTATATCACGGGTCAGGTCATCAGGGTTGATGGCGGGATGTTGATGTAATCGGCGCCCCTTGGGACCAACCGCAGCGAGGTCCAATGGCTGGATTTAAATAGCCCTAAGTTTATATAAAGATACACAAAACCCCGCAAGGAAAAATTGGTTAAGTCTTTGTTTTTCAGTGGCTTAAATAAATGACAAATTTTGCCAGGGTATTGTCCCCCTAAGTAGTTTTGAACTTCTCCTTCGGGGAGAGGTTAGAGTTACTGTTGGGATTCCCAAACCTAACCCTTTTATCTTATATCATAATGGCAGTGTGAGTCTTAAAGGATGATTAAAACATTTATTCAAACAATTATTCAAACGATTTCTAAACGGAAAATTGGTATTATAAATGAAATTACAATGCCATATGATAAAAAAATTAGAAAAACAACATTGCTCCTGGCAGGCGCCAAGGGTAGTTCTGGGTTTGAGGTTTGTAGTTACTGGTTGGAAAGGAAGCGGTGATGAACAGGAGCCGTTCTAAGTCTTTAAACGGCTTGATTTATGAAAAGGTTTCCAGCGGAATAGAGATATTAGACCGAATTTGGGGAGGTTTCTATAAAGGAAGGGGGTATTTAGTAATTGGGCCACAAGGAAGTGGAAAGACTATCCTCGGTGTGCAGTTTCTCTTAGCGGGATTAAAACAGGGGGAAAGGTGCGTCTTCATCACCGGGCGTAGGATTGAGGACCTGATTCTCCAGTTGGAATCCTTTGGGTTTGAGGTGAAGAAATATATTGATACCGACCAGCTGCGGTTTTTAAAGTATCCTACTCCGCTCTTCTCAGATAAGGTTGCCGTTGCGGTTAATGGCGTCGTTTCCTATCTTGAATCAGAGGAGATTCAGCGCCTGGTATTGGACACAGTCATGCCGTTGATTATAACCGACCTGAAGGAGTTTCGCAACCTGATTGAAGATATGCTTTACCGGCTGGAGGGGCTTGGGGTCTCCACATTAATGACGATAAGGGAGCCGGCAAATCGGGAGGCATCAAAAGTGATTAATCTTCTGGAGGAGTTGACTACCGGTGTTATCCAATTCACCGAAACCCCGACGGGCAGGAGAATTTCCTTTATCGCAAAATGGGGCTATCCACCACCTGTATTTTCTTACAATTACAAGATTGTGCCCTCCCAAGGGATTGTGATTGGGAATGAAAGGGAAGAAGAAGTTCCCTTGGCGAGAAGGGACAAAAAGAGGTTTAAGCTTTTGCCCTTCAATAACTTCTTGAGCCTTATTGTCAAGCAAATAGGTGTGCCGGAAAAACCTCAATTCTCAATTGTCGGGTTAAAATTTCCATCAATGTCGCAGCGGGTAATTGAGGCGGTTGAACTTCTTTTGAGCGAGCCGAACCCCGCTACCATTTACGAGAACAGCGTTTTGATACTTTTGTGCGGCATTAGAAAAAAGGAGGCAGAGGTTTTCTCAAAGGAACTGTCCGCGCGGATTAAGTCAATTTTACCCCTACAAGATTTTGAAACAGCAGTGGTTACATTTCCTCAAGATGGTGAGGACTTGGATGAGTTGCTCAGTAAGATTACATAACAGGGTTTTTAGTTTATGGTTCGTAGTTCTTAGTTTGCAGTTCGCAGTGCACGCTGAACCAGGACTAAACCCCGAGGCTTTAGATGCCTATAACTGTGGTCTTTATCAGGAGGCGATAAGCCTTCTTAACCAGCATCTAAAGAAAAACCCAGAAGACCTTAACTCCCGGGTCCTTTTGGCTTCTGCCTATTTTAAGATAAAAAGGTTTGAGGAGGCGGTGAAGGAGTGCAAAAGGGTGTTAGGTTACGATTCCACGCAACAAGAGGCGAAAAGAATCCTTTCCCAGGCGCAGACTGAACTTAAGAAGGAGCGGGAGGCGAAATTAGCGTATTATCAGAGAATTTTGGAAAAGCATCCGGAAAGTTTATCTGTTCGGCTGGCACTGGCAAGGCTTTACCTTCAAGAGGAAAACTACGCGGAGGCGGAGAGAAATTACCAGAGGTATTTAAAAGGCAACCCCTTTGACCGAGATCCCTGGTTTGAATATGCCCAAGTACTCTCGTGGCAGAGGAAAAACAGTCAGGCGATAGCGATTTACCGCAAACTGCTTAAAGAACAGCCAAAAGATGTTAAGGTTCGGATTGCCTTAGGTTATGCCCTTCTCTGGTCAGGGAGGTCTGATGAGGCAAAAAGGGAGTTTTCAGCGGCTCTCAGGGATGACCCCACCTCGATTGAGGCGCGTGAGGGTTTAAAGTCTATTGCAGCGCTATCCCGTTCAGCTGCCTATGCTTATCCCATTGACCGCTACTATTCGCTCTTGACTAAAGACCCGAAGAACAATCGGCTGCGACTTATTCTGATTAAGGAGCTTTTGAAAGCCAATAGGTTTCAAGAGGCATATAATCAGTGCCAGAAGTTGCTAACCTTTGAACCCGACCACCCTGAAGGGAAAAGGTTGTTAAAGGAGATTGATAGTTTAGGAAATGAGTTTCACCAAGAGCGGGTCGGTTCGTTAACTGATTATGTGAAAAGCCATCCCGAGGATTTGGAGGCGCGCCTGAATTTGGCTTTATCGTTATCCTTCTTGGGCAGGTATGGGCTGGCGGTTTCCCATTTGAAGGAGTATCTCAAAGCGAGACCAAAAGCTGTCAGTGCCCGGTTAGAGCTTGCCCGTTGTCTTTTTAATAACGGTGACATCGATGAGGCGTTGTTACAGTACCAAACGGTATTGGAAACATGGCCGAAAAGTTTACAGGTGAGGTTGGAGTATGCCCAGGGTCTTTTCTGGAGGGATAGAAAAAAGGCAGAGAAGGAGTTGTTATTTATTCTTACGCAGCAGCCAGACTATCTTACCGCCCGTCTGGCACTCGCCGACCTTTACCTTGCAGCTGGTGACTTGGAGCGGTCAAAGAGGGAGTACGAAAAGGTTCTCCAGACCGCACCCGGTAATAAGGATGCGGAACAGGGTCTGAGAAACATCGAGATAGAAAGGCACAAGGAGACCGAAAGGGAGTTGTTGGAGAAACTAAATGTTGCAAGAGAGGCAGCCAGTAATAAGGATTACCCGGCAGCAATGGCGTTATATGAAGAATACCTGCGGGAAAATCCTCTTGACTATAGCACAAAACTGGAATATGCGCGGGTTCTATCTTGGGCAAAGGAGTATGAAATGTCTGTGGATGTGTATCAGGAGATATTAACACAATCCCCTAATGACCCTGACCTGAGAGCCGAGTTCGCCCAAGTCCTTTACTGGCAGGGTGATTACCTCCAGGCAGCCAAAGAGTATGAAAAAACTATAGCACTCTTTCCGAAAGAGAGCGTGGATGTGAAGGTCCTATTGGGATTGGCAGATGCCTATCGGGAGATGGGCGAGTATGAAAAGGCAAAACGAGAGTATCAAAAAGTATTGAGAATCAATCCTTCTGCCAATATCGCCATTATGGGGCTGAAATTACTGCCACGTGACGAAGGGTCCGGACATCTTTGGAGTTTCCCCATCATCAATGCTCAATATTTAAGACTTGACGCTCCAAAAGATTTCCATATTTACAGCAAGAGATTTTCCGGAAAGATGGATCTGGGTTCAAATGTATCCATTTCCCCTGGGTATCAGCATTACAACTTCCGGCAGTTTGATACCAATTACTACTGTAACTCTTACTTCTTTCTCCTTGATTATAAATTTGATCCGAGACTGTCCGCTCGATTAAACCTCGCTTATAATCTTTACACCAATAACACTACCTTTCAATGGCGATTCCCTGCCTTTTCCATTGGAGCGGAATACAAAATAACACCTGATGTTTACCTGGGGCTTAAATACGAGCGGCGGGAGTTAATCTATGCAAAGGAGACACTGCCGGCGCTTCAGGAAAGTCTTTTTGGAGAGAAGATCGGTTTAAACGGTGAATATCACTACACGGAAACATGGAGATTTAAGGGTCAGTATCAATACGGCGTTTATTGTGATGCCAACCAGTCTCAAGAACTCCTCTTGGGGACGGCTTATAATTTAGTGCCGGAGTTGAGCATTGGTTATGATTATAACAATTGGAATTATAAGGACAGCTCCCCGTTTTATTGGGCGCCACGAGGGTATCAGACGCACGAGTTTTGGGCCAACTTCTCAAAAAGCCCGGTCTCTAATATTGATCTTTATACCAAGTTCGGGGTTGTTTTAGTTCCTGGCTCCTCCAGCTGGGAGAAGAACCTCGATCTCAGTGTTTATTGGACACCTTGGGCAAATCTCACCCTTGGCGCTGTCTTCGGATTTTCTACGCGACAACGGGATTTGCGGCGTTCCTTCCTTTTGGAGGCAATATTTTACTTTTAAGGAGGGGATTTGAAGAGTTTCAGTTCTTTTATTAGAAACATCCTTATTCACCTTATTCTCATTATTGTCCTTTTCCTTCTGAGCGATTATTACTTGAAGAGATTTCACATGAGTTGGGGAACCGCTCTGGTTCGGGGTTCGGTTCTTGTGCTTCTGCTCTTCCTTGTTTCCCTTTTGGTCCGCTATATCCTTATTCTCCTCCTTGCCTTTTTTCAGCATACCAGGTTTGTCAACCAGAATTCCTCTTCTGACTACACCCCCTATGTCTCCATCATCGTCCCCACCTACAATGAAGACAAGGTGATTCGGCAATCATTAAATTCCCTCTTAAAATTAAACTACCCTGCCTATGAAATCATCGTTGTCGACGACGGGTCAACCGATGAAACCTTTCAAAAAGCAAAGGCTTATGTCGGCAATTATGGTAAGGCAACTGTAAAACTCATCTCCACGCCCAATCAAGGAAAGGCCCGGGCGCTGAATACCGGGATTAAGTATGCCCAAGGAGAGATAATCGTTTGTATGGATGGCGATTCTCGGCTGGAGCCCCAGAGTTTGAAAAAAGGGGTTCAGCACTTTCGCAACCCTAAGGTTGGTGCGGTCGCTGGGAATGTCAAGGTGGTAAATCGGAATAAACTGATAACCCGACTCCAAGCGTTAGAATATATTGAAGGGGTAAATCTGCCGCGCCGGGCCCAGGGTATCCTGCGGTTGGTAAATATTGTTCCCGGTCCGATAGGCTTTTTCCGCAGGAAGGCGTTAGAGGATGTGGGGTATTACTCCTGGGATACCTTTGCCGAAGACTGCGACCTCACCTTAAAACTCCTTGCCGCCGGCTGGAGGGTTGAATATGAGCCTCTTGCCATCTCCTGGACCGAGGCTCCAGAAAAATGGACCGATTTGTTAAAACAACGCTATCGCTGGACGAGGGGCATCCTTCAGTCGCTTGCCAAGCACAAGGACGCCCTGTTCAGTCCTGACAAATTCAGTTATTTCTTCATACTGTGGTGGATGGTCTATGAGGTGCTCATCTGGCCTGGGATGAATGTTTTTGGCAACCTCTTTTTTATTTTCATCGCCTTTTTCTTTGGACTCAGCCCACTCCTTCTATTCTGGTGGCTTCTGTTGACGCTATTAGATATCATCGGAGCCTTTTTCTCGATAAACTCTGAAAGGGAGGCGGCCTTCCTTTTACCATATTCGATATTTTACCGGCTCTTTTTCATTCTGGTCATAGATGTTTGCAAGGTTTTGGCATCAATTGAAGAGTTTCTCGGGGTCAAAATGACCTGGGGAAAATTGGTTAGAATGGGTAGGATATAAATAAAAACAAGAAAGGAGGAATGAAATGGATATAGTGCCTATCCTTACTGTAATCCTTCTGGCGGTAACCATCCTTACACTCATCCTCTCAGTTTTTGCGTATGTGCTCTACAAATTAAAGGAACGGAGGAATAATAACAAAAATAACAAGCATAAAGTAATAGGGGAAGCCCATGAACCGCCTTTGCAAAAGGAGATTGTGGTTATTCCCTCTTCGGCAGGGTTAGGTTCATCAATTGAGGGTGGGAATAAGAAGCCTGGTGAATCTATACCAGAACCTCTCTATATTGCCAGGAAAGAAGAGGGTTTCCCTTTGTTCTGGCGCTATACCCCTAAGGGGTATGTTCCAGTAACTGACGGCACAGAAAGGATAAAGACGGACGAACTTAAATGGCGATAAATTTACTCCTGCTCTTATTGCTCTCCATTTTCCCCCAAGGTAGAGATGAGCCCAAAATTGCTCTTCTTCGTTCCACTCATACCCAATCCGCTTTGCCCGAACTTAGCGAGTGGATGAACGATAACTTAGCCGATTGGGAAGTCTATCTTTTGAATCGCCGTCTCGGTTACAGGGTGATAACCTCCAGGGAGTTGGAGAAAGGCATTGAGGGGTATGACCTCCTGATTCTACCATCGGCAATCTGTTTGAGCGAAAGGGAGCGGTCTGCGATTAGAAGGTTCTTAAGTGGTGGTGGTGGTGTGCTGGCAACCGGTCCTTTGGGTGCCAGAGATGAACAGGGTGGTTGGCAGGGTTGGGAGTTCCTTTCCAGTCTGTTCGGGGTTGAAGTTACAGGGGAGATCGGTCCTAAAGGGAATGTGAGCGCCTCCTTAACCCTCAAGGGAAACTCCCCATTAAGTTATCGGATCCCACCAGGATTCAGGCTTGAGGTGACAAATCTTAATGAAATTCACCCTTTGGCGGCAAAGGTAGTGGAAACAAGGGCATCACCTGTTGGCTACTGGTCTAAGCCCTTGACCTCTAATGAAAAGGGGTGCGGAGTTGTTTGTGGCGAGTATTACCATGGACGTTTTGTCTGGTTGGGATTTGAACGGGAGGCAGTTGTTGGTGTCAAAACCATTCAGGTGATTCGGGACCAGATTCTGTTGAACTCAATATCTTGGTTGCGAAAGGAACCGGTTGCTTGGCTCAACCCCTGGCCCGATGGAAAAAGAGAAAACCAGGCGGCGGTGGTTTTAATCTGCGATGCTGAGTATCGCTATACTCAAACATTAAACGCGGTTACCGTCTTAAATAAGGAGGGTGTCCAGGGAACATTCTTTTTAGTCCCTGAAGAGGCGCTTAATAATCCTAAGGCAACTCGCATTCTTACGGAAAATGGCGAGATTGGTTTGCACGGGGTTGAGGTGTACCGGTGGCAGCCCTATGAGGAGCAGTTGTCACGATTAAAAGAGGGGAGGGAGTCCCTTGAGGAATTAACCGGTAAAAAAATAATAGGGTTTCATCCGCCTGAGGAACTCTATGACTCCTCCACAATAAAGGCGCTCGCAGAATTAGGGTATCGGTATCTTTGCGGCAATGATGTGACCGACCGACTCTGTCCGCTCATTACACAGGTCCGTAGTTCCAGCCTCCGTGGCAAAGGGGAACAAAAGCCAATCATTGTTGTCCTGCCTAAAGGACCAAGGAGCGACTACGACCTATTGGTGAAGGAACACCTGCGGGGCACAAATGATCTGTTCGATGCCTTGAAACAGGACTTTCTAAGTGTTTATGAGGTGCAGGGTGCCTATTTTCTCCTCTACCACAGTCATCTCCTTTGTGCAGAAAATAACATCCCGGCCCTGGAGCGATTCATTCAGTTCTGTAAAGGTAAAGATGTGTGGTTTGCAACCTGTAAAGAGATGGCAGACTGGTGGCAGGGGTTTGAAAATCTCTCCTTAACTGTCAGGAGGGCAAATTCTTCTTTGAGAAGAATTGAGGTAAAAGTAACAAATAACAGCCAATTCCCTCTTAAAAACCTGCGGCTGTTCGTCGCCCCTCCAGAACCGGTGAAAAATGTTTCTATAAAATCCCGAGGGGTTGTGGCGCCAGAGTATGAACTAAAAGAGGCGGGTAGGATCATCACTTTTAATGTGAAGAGTCTGGGAGCCTATGCCAGCCAAACATACCTTGTTGATTGCCAATGAGACTCCACTCTACCTTTAACTTGACCTCAGGGTATAATAAATTTTAGTGGATGCGATAATGGATGAAAATGAACTGCCAAGGGTAAAAGGAAGAATCGGCTCTTTCACCAACTTCCTTTTGACGCTGATTTTTTTAGGTCTCTCTTTCTGGTTTACATTTCTCCTTTTTAAAAATTTCTATGGCGAAATTCGGCTTTCGGAAAAGCCCCTCTCCACCGCCCTTAAACTGGCAAAACCGAAAATTGCCCTTTTTAAATCAACCCATACTAAAATCGCCCTGCCAGAATTCACCTCTTGGCTCGACGCCAATTTAGCCAGTTGGGAGGCTTATCTTTTGAATCGCCGGCTCGGTTACAGGGTGATAACCTCCAGGGAATTGGAAAGTGGCATCAAGGGCTACGACCTCCTTATTTTACCATCAGCGGTCTGTTTGAGCGAAAGGGAGCGGTCTGCGATTAGAAGGTTCTTAAGTGGTGGTGGTGGTGTGCTGGCAACCGGTCCTTTGGGTGCCAGAGATGAACAGGGTGGT
>JBDRUF010000060.1 GCA_039801245.1 candidate division WOR-3 bacterium | reverse complement strand
GCGGGTCGGAATGACGATACGGGGAGGATTATAACCAAGAACCATAAACTAAGAACTACGAACCAATCTACGGCGCTGGTTCCGGGACCGAGAGCGCCTCGTCCCGAATCCGCTCCAGGACCTCCCGCTCAAGTGTGCGCATCACCCATTTTTCCAATAAAACCCCAATCTCCCGCGCGAGTGATGAGCCGGAGAAGCGCATCCGCCTTGAATAGATTTCCCTCGCAAAGTTGAGATAAAAGGGATAGAGCATCGTCGGCACATTTGCCGAGTCCAGAACCTGCTTTGCCTTGGTCTCAATCTCAACCAAGAAAATCTGCTGCAGCTCCTGCCTTCTGTCCATTGATGGACGCAGCTCCTTCAGCCTTGCGCACACCTTATCCGGGTCGGTCTTTATCCGCCAGCGCTCCATTCTTCTTGTTACATCTGCCATAGTTTACTCCTTTCTTCTGCCTCTATCCATTAAGAGCCAGAATCTGGCAAAAATTAACGCAGAATTTTTCAATTTATTTATTACTATTTTCTAAGTCTTTTTTTATCAGATGGTTAGAAAAATAACCGGAAGTAATTCTTAAACAGTGCCCCAGCCCGGGGCGTGCCCCCCTGCGGCTTTGGGTGCTAACTTAAGGTTTAGCGGCTTTTTTGAGCCAGTTTCGGGATTAGAAACGGGACCGAGCGGGAATACTGTTCATAATCCGACTTCAGTTGCAGTTTCAAAAGCCCCTCCTCATACCTTGCCTGAACCAAAATCAGGGGAAAGCCTAAAACCAGCGTCAAAATTAAACCTCCATAGGAGTTGAACACCAGTGCCGCACCGAAAAGCTGAATCAAGGTTGCCAGGTATCTTGGGTGCCGGCAAAAACGGTGCCATCTCAGGTTGAGCAACCTTTTTGGCGGAATCAGGACCTGGTCTGAGCCCGGTTTTGTCTGGATGATGCGCAGAAATGAAAAGAGGGTTGTCAGGCGCAGATAGGCACCGAAGCCAAATATCAAAAGACCGATGATACCCAACAGATAATGGGGAATTGGAATTTGTGTCCAGCGCCACCAGATGAAGTCCGCTGCCAGATAGGCAAAATAGGGATAGACAAAGAAGGCAAACAGACCGCGCCAGATGGGATTGGGCTCAACAACCCCGGACTGGAAAAACGGCGAGCCGAAGTAGTACTCCAGGGCGAGCCAGAGGACAAAGATGTAGGAAAAAATCAAGGGGATTAGCGCCCTATCATTTATCGCATCGTTGAAGAAGTTGGTGAAAAATATCAGGAAGTAAACCGTTACGAGCAGGGTCCAGATGAACCTGCCGCTCCTGAATCGGAAAACAAGGCTATTCATCTCCTCCCCTGTGCCTGCAAGATGTCAAAGGCATATTCCCATAACTGCCGCTCAGATAGTTCAAACCGGTTGACAGCAATCTCCGGATGTGCCATAACAAAACTGGCGGTGGTTCCAACCTGATAAACCTTGCGCGCCATCAACCTGCCCAGAGGCAGACCCTTCCTTACCTGAACTTTGACATTGGGCTCTTTTTGCAGTTTCTCAATCTCTTCACCCTCAAGGTTGAAAATCACCAATCTGCCCGGGTCAGAAAAGGAGTTGATGAGTTTTCCCTTGGTGATGGTGCCGGGATAAATCGTGTCAGTGACAAATGAGGTTGAGTCATAAACAAAGGCATCCAGAAACCGCAGACTCAAAATCCCCTCAATCACCGCCTTGGTCAAAACCCGGGGTGAAATCTTCACCCTCGTCTCAACAACCGGTTCATCCGCAATCTCCTTGACACTTTTATATATTGAATCAATCTTTGATTTGACCTCGGGCAGCGGCTCGAGCCCTTGAAGCGAGACCGCTGTCTTTAAAACATCGCTCAAACTGCCGCCAACAAGCGTCAGTTGATAACAGGTAATCCTATCTTTTGCTGTTACCAAAACCAGGTCATATCCAGCGGTATGCAACGATTCGCCTGCGGGCAAAACCAGGGTATTGAAATCGGCTTTTGTCCTCAAAAGCGTCAATGCCCGGCTCGCCGCATAAGAGGCAGAAACAAATTTGACCCCATTCAGCCTTAAGGGTAAAAGACCAAAGTCGGGCATAACCGCGGTAACCCCGACCCTCCTTTTTATGAGCCAGGGATGGGCAACAGGCAGACCAAGGGTATCGTCAAGATTAGAGCAGAGAACCCGAAAGTTTGCCCGGTCAATCAGCCCCTTTGTCCTGATAAGACCGAACCTGAGCCATTCCGGTGTGAAGACCAAAGCGTCAACCCCTGCCGCATTTAAGACACTGATTTCCGCCTCTCCCTGAGTGAGCGCCACCGCCTCCTTATCAAGCAAAATCCTGCCCGCTGCCAGCCAGAGCACCGTCTCCTCACTCCTCCGCATTTGCACAAGGTTTGCCATCTTTGCCAAATCCTCGGTTGTCAGGTCAGGGGAGACCAAGACCGTTAATTTCTCAACAGGAGGCTTGACCACCCTGCGGGCACAACCGTTAAAAATAACTATGCCCGCAAGTAGGAAGAAAAAACAGCGCCTATAATCTATCACTTTCAGCACCTTGGATTATATTGCCCTGTTTGCCAGTGTCAATTGCCACGCTTGACTTTGAACAAGAGGGTTTTAAACTTTCCTCTCTCTGGGGGATCGTCTAACGGTAGGACGGCTGGCTCTGGACCAGCTAGTCGGGGTTCGAATCCCTGTCCCCCAGTTTTTAAAAACCGAAAATCAGTTGTACTCTAATACCCTTATCCCGATTTTTTTCACCACGCCTAAGACCTCTGCCTGCTGGCTCAGTTCGCCCTCAGCAAGTTTCAGGCGCAATGCGCTCGCAGGAAACTCGCCAAATGTTGGGTCAACCGGCACCCATTTCCCAAGATAAACCTCATTCCAGGCATGGTAATAAAACGAGCCGTTGAGATATACCAGCCCGACCGCAACCTTTGCTGGTATCCCTATTGCCCGGCACAGTGCGGCATAGAGAACCGAATGCTCGTTGCAGTCGCCCTTCATACTTTTCAGCACAGCCAGCGCATTGGGCAATGATGCCACCGCCTCCTTTTTCAATGAACCGAAGACCCAGTAAAGAATCTTCCTTGCCGCTTTGACCGCATCGTCGCTTGTGCTCGCAATCTCCCTTGCCCTGTTTTTTATCAGCGCTGCATCACACGGGATTGAAACCGAAGGCTTAAGGAACCCCTCCTCGCCTCCAACCGGGAGCCTCACATTAAGAGGCATCTCAGGAACCGTAATCTCAACGGTAAACCCCTGGTCACTCTTTTCCAAAATCCGCTGATTATCAGAACCGAGATTAAACTCACTCGTATCAACGCCACTAACCTGCAAAACCACCCGTCTTACCTTTGCCGGCTCAGGGATTGCGGTATCAACAGGCACCGCAAACAGCCTTAACACATCTACGGTGTAACCACTCTCACCGCCAAGAGCCTCCCTTTCCGAAACCCTGACCGAACTCATCCCCAAAGGCGATTCCTCTTTAACGGTTATCCCATTCTCATCCAAGAAGGTTATCACATCAAACTTCGCCCTTCTTACCCGCACCTTGAGCGCATTTATCCTCTCTGTGCCGATGGCGATTGACTCTGCGCCTAAAACCTCAACCACTGTCGGGAGGGTGTCAAGAACCGTGCCATCAAATGTAAGGATGTTCAGAACCGCCCCAGGTTCGGGATGGGAATCAACAATCAATCTGCCCAAAGCCTCAATGGGATAAAGCGCCCTTGTCAGATTCAAACTCTGCTTGCCCTTGCCGGTGTTCATCACCAACCTGCCACCCTTTACCTCACCATTTGCCTTGAATGTCCCGTCCTGCGAACTCAACTCAAACTCAAAGGAGCGCAGACTCAGGTCAGGGTTGGTGATAACCGTTGAGCGGGCATTGACAAACTGGGTCTTGCCCATCATCCCGAGAGTCAGTTTGCTCAAGTTGTCATAGCGAAAACCGGTGCCGCTCCTCGCGTATCTCATCACCGAATAGCCCACCTTCTGCCCGGCGAGGTATGTTACGAGCCAGACCTCGCCTCCATCCCGGTCCGGTTTTGGAATCGGGCCGGAATGCCTTTCCACCCTGCTGCCACAGGACAGAATCAAAATTGACAAAAAAAGGACACCTATTCTCGGCATTGAATAAAAGTAGCAGACATTCCCTTGATGTCAAAGATAACCGCCACTTGACTTTAACCTCTGACCTTCTAAAATTAAAATGTCGGCCGAAGTGGCGGAATTGGCAGACGCAGCGGACTCAAAATCCGCCGCTCAGCGATGGGCTTGTGGGTTCGACTCCCACCTTCGGCATTAATCCTTTGACACCTCTCATTAATACATTATTATTTGTCCCTGTGATTCTTATAACCTTGGCGCTGGCGGCGAAGAACCGTAACCTCATCGGGATTGTCTCTGATGGAAGTGCAAGAGCATTGAGATTTTTATAAGAAAATTATGATGAGCCTGATATTACTTTTTTTATTATCTAACAGCCTTTCCGAGCCGATTGAGTCCCGCATCTTTGAATTCAAACTGAAAAACGGTCTTGAGGTAATCGGCTATGTTGACTCATCCGCACCGGTGGTCTCGGTAAATATCTATTACCGTGTTGGCTCCTATGACGAACAGACTGGACACACCGGTATCTCCCATATGCTTGAGCATATGACCTTCAAACATACCGACATCTACAAACCTGGAGATTTTGACCGTATCCTTGACTCGGTTGGTGCGTTCAACAACGGCTTCACCTCCACCTATTACACCGGTTATTACGAAGAGATTGCCCGAGACCGCTGGGAACTGGCACTGAAACTTGAGGCGGCAAGGATGGCAAGGTGTATCTTTCCCGACTCGGAGTTTGAAAGCGAGCATCAGGTTGTGGCTGAGGAACGCCGGCTTTGGGACAACCGTCCAACTTCCACACTCTGGGAGCAGTTTGAGGCGATTGCCAATCTTGTCCATCCCCATCGGAACCCGACCATCGGCTGGTCTGATGATGTTGCCAACTACACCGTAGAAAAGGTTCGAGAGTGGTACCAGCGCTACTACAATCCAGCAAATGCTGTGTTAGTGATTGCTGGTGATATCAGACCAGCTGAAGTGCGTGCCAAGGTGGAAAGGTATTTTGGCAAGGTTAAAGGCAGACCGGTAAAAAGGGCTGACTATTATAATATTGAACCCGAGCCTGCTGGTGAACGCCGCGTCACCATCCGCAAAAGGGTATCAGTCCCGACCCTCCTTATCGGATTCCCTACCCCTGGGATCAGGGATTCACTGTACATCATCGGCGATGTTATCGCCAGCATCCTTGGTGCCGGTCGCAACTCCAGGCTCTACCGCGCCCTTGTTCTCGACTCCGCACTTGCCACCTCGGTTTCAGCGTGGAACTCGGTCGAAAAAGACCCGGGACTGATGTATTTTATGATTACCCCCAAATCCGAAACCCTGATTCCAAGAATTGAAAGGATTGTTTATCAGGAATTGGAAAGGATAAAAAATGAACCGGTAACCGAACGGGAATTGACCCGTGTGAAAAATCGGGTCATTGCCGACTACATATTCGAACGGGACGATGTCTCTGGCATCGCCTACCTCTTGGCAACATCTCATATCACTACCGGTAACTGGCGGACATTTATCAACCAGATTGCCCAAGTAGAACAGGCAACCCCTGAACAGATTATGAGATTTGCCGAGAAATATCTGACTGAAAATCGGCGTATCGTCGGCATCCTTGTTCCAGAGAAAAAGGAGCCAAAATGAAAAACAATTTTGCATTGGTCATCTTGCCCTTTGCGTCTTGCATTCTCATGTCAGCCAATTCGCTACTCTCCCTCCCCCTTTACCGTGACACCCTTGACAACGGACTTGTCATACTTACCTATGAAGACCACCGCCTGCCAATGGTTGACATCTCATTTACCTGTCGTGCCGGTGCCGCCTTCGACCCTGTGGAAAAAGCCGGTATCGCCAGCCTCTGTGCCCAGATGCTTTTGCGCGGCACAAAATCCATTTCAGCCGACTCCCTCGCCTCAATCCTTGACTTCCTTGGTGCCCGTTATTATTCCGGTGCCGACTTTGACCACTCCTATGTCTATCTCCGGCTCTTGGCGAAAGATTTATCCACCGGACTGGACATCATCGCCGACATCGTCCTTAACCCTGCCTTCCCCAAACCTGAATTTGACCGCGCCCGTGAGGAGGCTTTAACTGCTGCCCGGCGCTCCTATGACAATCCCAGTGCGGTTGTTTCAATGGAGTTTGACCGGCTTTTATTCGGCAACCATCGCTACGCCCTGCCAGTACGCGGTGATACCAATACCATTCCCAAAATCACCATTGATGACCTCCATCAGTTCCACCAGAAGCAGTTTGTGCCCAATAACTGCTTTATCGTTGTTGTCGGCGATGTTGAGCACGAAACCATTAAAGATGAGGTTGCCCGAAGATTTGGTTTCTGGCAGCGGGGTATGGTTGAATCAGCAGTTGCCCCTGCGCCAATCCTGCCGGAAAAGACCAAGGTAAAAATCATCACCCGCAATGATATGAACCAGACCTATATCCAGTTCGGCCATTCGGGCATATCGGCATTGAATACTGACCTGATACCGGTCAGATTGATGTCCTATATCCTTGGTGGTCCACCACTCTCATCAAGGATGGGTCTGGCGGTCAGGGAATATGCAGGACTTGCCTATGATGTTCGCTGCTGGTTTGACCGCCGGCTCCTACCCGGTGCCTTTCGCGCCACGGTTCAGACCGCCAAACCAAAGGAGGCAATAGCAAAGATGTTTGGCGAGGTAAGAAAAATGCATGAGTCTGGTGCAACACCCCAAGAACTCCTAAAGGCGCACAACTACTTCACCGGCTCATTCCCTTTAACCTACAGTTCCAACCAGGGCAAACTTGACCAGCTTGACAACCTTGAACTCTACGGTTATGGCATTGACTGGCTCGAAACATTTCCGGAAAAGGTCCGCGCCACCACCCTTGAACAGGTCAACAAAGCGGCAAAAGAACACCTAAAGCCCGACCATTACATTATGGTCATAATGGGCAATGTTACCAAAGAGGACCTGAGCCTTGGGGATGTTGAATGGATTGAATAGTATAAACTCTATTTAACTATCACCACCGGTCTGGTTTTATTATCTGATAATATGTGCACAAAATATACCCCAGGCGCAAGATGGCGAATATCATTGGCACCGGGCAAAAGGTCAAGGACCTTGCGACCGCTCACATCAAGAAGGACCGAAGACCGATGACCGGAGACCGGCTCCCATTTCAGCACATTGCGGATGACAGTCGGCAGAGAGAGATTGCCACTCATCTCCACTTTTTTCTCCTCCACACCCGGCACAACATCCCGCAGGACATAGATGGCATTAATATCATAGCCAGCACCAATCGCAAAGATGCGCTGGCGAATCGGGTCAAACTGGAGGTCCACAGGTGCCCAACCACCAAGACAGAGCCCAGCAATAATGGAATCGGTCTGGCAATCAAGAACCCAAAGTATTGTGTCTTGGTAGTGGGCGAAGTACACCCGGTTGCTCCAGGGCACCCAGCGCACATACAAGGCAGCATATCCATAGTGGGTAACTTTTTTGACGATTGAGTCAGTGTCACAGTCTATCACATATAGTAGCGTATCTGGTCCGCCTTGAGGGTTAGTTCCTGCAATATAGACCTTGTTGTCTGTATGGTTCACTGCTACCGGATTCTCGTATCCCACCCACACCCGGATGGGAAAATATCTGCGGACGGTATCATTTTTTGTGTCAATGACACCGGCGTAGCCATCAAGGCTGCGTGGAACAAAATATGCCTTTCTGTAGGTGTAATTGAAGTTCATCAGATAAGGTGGGTAGAAAGTTCCACTCACATCAATAAATTTCAAAAAGGAGTCAACGGCACAGTCAAATACACCAACCAGAAAAGGGCTTTGAAACGCAAGCATCACCACATATATCTTATTGTTCACCGAGTCCACAGAAGTATAAGCAAATTTGTAAGGGGGAATTGGAGATGGAATTCGTTTGATAATTGAGTCGGTGGCACCGTCAAATACGAACAGGGTTTCTCCCCGCGCGCCATAGAAGCGGTCAAAACAGGGGACATAAACAAAATTGTAACGCCTAAAAACCTGTATTACCGTATCGGCAACCGCATCAATGACCAGTGTGCTGTCAGGTCCTCCGTTTGTGGTGAAATAAAATTTTCCCCTGCGCCTGTTCCAGGTAAAAAAAGCCTGACCTTGGCCCCAGGACCACCAGAACTCGGTCTTATACTGATAGGTTGAGCAGTCCAGAACAATAACAGAACTTGGACCTGAAATTGTGCCGGTGAAGATATAAAGTTTATTGAGTTCCGGGATAAAGAACCCATCGAGCAGATAATGACCACTGGGTAATGGTGGATAAATCACTGTATCCACCTCAACCTGTCCGAAAAGCATCAGCGGAATAAACAAAATCAGCAATCTGTTCATCATAAACCTCTGTATGGGAGGGGTGGTGTTTCCACCCCTCCCTTTTTATTCTACCTCACCACTGTCTTGAGTCTAACCTGTTTATCGCCGATGTCAAGAAGGACGAAACAAGCGCCTGAGGTTTGCGCCTCCCAGTGTAACTGATGAGCACCTGCGCGTTGATGTCCTGCGTGTAAAGCCTTAATCAACCTGCCAATGGCGTCATATACCGAAATACGGACATTCGCGGGTGTGTCCAGACTGTATTCTATCGTAATACTCCTGTTAGAGTTGATAATCCGCGTCTGCTGAGGAATAGATTGAATGTAGGCGGTCTGACCGCCGTCTCCGTCTCCTGAATCATCAAGGAATAATGGTATCCGCAACCGGTAAAAATCATTTCTTGCGTTGTCCTCATCATCTTCGCCAACAATCAGGTAGAGGTAGTTTGAGTCGTCTCCAGGGAAATAAGCAAGTGAGGCACCAGGACCAAGTAACTTTGGCAAAACAGCTTCTTCATCACCATATGCTGTCCATCCAATGGGAGGTGCATGCTCATACAGGGAGTCGTATCCTCCGAATATTCCCCAGCGCGATGTGGGGTATGGCGGTTTAAGCACTCTGGTTGCAAGAGCTGAACCCGGATTCTGGGTTCTACTGTCGTGGATACGAACCCAAGAGCCAGCAGGATTCAAGTCGTAACGGTAACAATGAGTGGAACTTCCTATAAAGGCAACCAGACACTCAGTGCCGTAGTAGTTAGGTTCATATGCCAGCGCCGCGCCTTCGTTAATATATTCCGGAATGCTGTCCAGTTGCTCCCAGCCACCCTGAAGTGTGAAGGTGTGCACTTCGCTCCAGTTCCAAGTGCTGCTGGATGAACGGGAAGCGGTCTTCCAGTAATAGGTGCCGTTTTCCATCTCTGTCTCAACCTGATACTCCGGTGTAGCGGTTGTTACATCAATGATTGTCGTGAAAAAGTTGGGGTCGGTTGCCACCACAAGCCGATATTCAACAGCATACGGAACCTCCTCCCAGATGAAAACCGGTGTCTGGTCAGCGATAGTCGCTCCTTGACCTGGATAGATGCCATCCACCGCAACCGGACCCCAGGGACTTGGAATCCAGTAACGCCAGAACTCTCTGTCTCCGCCAGGCAGGCAGTAAAGCCAGCCCGGGATCGGATACAACATGCAGTGGTAAGGATTGGGTCGGTAGGCAATACTTGCGCCATCATCAAGCGAGAAATCCACAATATCATCATAGTCCCATTCTTCTGTGGAAGGAATATACCAGTAGAGCATTGGTTCGCCATCCTCCTCGCCGATGATAAACACGATGTCGTCATATTTCCAATCGTATGTAATACCTGTGTGCTTCAACATCTCAAAGGCTACTTCAGGTTCACTGGGCAAATGCCACTGGTTATCATTGGGGTTGTAGTATAAAAGATAGGTAATTTCAGAATCCGGATTGGGGAAAACACCCCATACCCGGTCCCCACCATAGGTAATTGCCGCTCCATCTACAACCCGACCGGGCTCTGGAACAGAATTCAGCACCTCCCATGCCGAGGTTGCGGTTATTGCTATTGTGATGCAGAGAATAACTCTCAACATCGCCACCTCCTTTGTTTTGGCATCTACGCACCAGCGATGCCGATTAACGTTATCAGGCTCGGTGCCGCCTCCTCAACCTCCATTTTTATTATACCCCCCCCCCCCCGCCTTTTGTCACGCAGAATTTTCCTCTACAAGCGATTGTA
>JBDRUF010000059.1 GCA_039801245.1 candidate division WOR-3 bacterium | reverse complement strand
AATTCCCGCTGTCAACAGTCTCATTGACCCTTTTGGCGGTGAAGGCGATATCAGGGCAGGTATCATCCGTCCGGTTACAGAAAATTCACTCTCCCTTGACCCGCTCAGGCTTTTGCGTGCGCTGCGCCTCGCCCTGGAACTGAAGTTCACTGTCCATCCCTCGGTTTATGAGCAGGCAGAAAAAATCAGTCTGAAAAACACCGCGCCGGAGCGCATCGGGATGGAGTTTTTGCGCATCCTTGACGCCTCCGGCTCGTCGCCCTATCTAAAACAACTGCACCAGTTGAGCCATCTCAAAGAGATTCTGCCCGAACTCGCCCCGCTCTTAGCTGATGAGGAGTTGTGGCAGCACACCCTGCGCACCTGCTATAAGATTGATGAAATCTTGTCCGGTCCCAATTTCTTTTCCCGATTTGAGCCGGAATGGCACGCATACTTTGACAACTTCCCCTATCGCCGCGCCCTCTTAAAACTTGCCGGACTTCTCCACGACATCGCCAAGCCCCATACCCGGTTTACAACCGAGTTGGGTGAGGTCCATTTTTACGGTCATGACAGCCTTGGTGCCAAACTGGCGGTAACAATCGGCTATAACCGGCTGCGTCTTTCCCGGTCGCAGATAAAGATGGTCAGAACCCTGGTCAAGGAGCATATGCGCCTGCACCTCCTTGCCACCGCACCCGAACTTACTGAAAGGGCGATCAGGCGCTACTTTCGCGATTTGGGTGAAGAGGCTTTTGGTCTGATGATTCTCTGCTATGCCGATGGCTGGGCAACCGCAGGCAGAACAACCCATCTTGAACAGACCATCACCAGGATGATTGAACAGGCGCGCGCCGAGGCGGCAAAGGCAAAGATCAAAAGGCTGGTGACCGGTGACGACCTGATCGCCTTGGGTATGAAACCAGGGCCGGTGTTCAAGGTGATATTGCAGGAACTTGAGGACCTGCAGGTTGAGGGCAAAATCACGACCAAAGAACAGGGGCTGGAATATTTAAAAAACCACCTCTTAAACGGAGCGGCAAGGTGAGACCCTTTCTCATACTCATCATTATCGTCATTACCTTTTCTGCGGAGGCAGCCACCGCAGGAAAGATTGACACCGTCTTCAGATTCTCTGCCCGCGACCTGGAGATAAAAACAACCGCACGTGGGGTTTTAATCAACCTGCCTGATGCCGAACCCTTAGGACATCCTGGCGCGCCCGCACTGCCCAAAATCGGGGTGAACATCACCCTGCCAAAAGGAACAAAGGCGACCGGTCTCAATATTATTGAACTTGAGTTGGAGACACTCCCCGGCACTTACTCAATTTCATCCTGCCAGCCACCATCAATCCTCTCCTCATCAACGCCCAGGTTTGTTGAGAACGACCCTGCCATCTACAGCCTCAATGAGTTTTATCCCGAAGACTTCTGCTCAATTACCGGTCAGGGTGTTATGCGCGGAAAACCTTTGGTATCGCTCCTTCTCACACCGGTTCAGTTTTTGCCCTCTCAGGGAAAACTGCGCCTGGTCAAAAGGCTAAAAATTGAGATGGGCTATGAGAAGACAAAAAGGGTAGACTTTGCCGACAACGGTCCGCTTGAACACCTGATTGTCACCAACCAGGAGATGGAGCCAACATTTCAGCGCCTCTCCTTGTGGCGCCAAAACACCGGTCTTTCCTCTAAGATCAGGCAGATTGAGTGGATAACCGAAAATTATCCGGGCAGAGATAACGCCGAGAAACTGCGCACCTATTTGCAAATCTGCGCCCGGGATTCCGGACTGAAGTTTCTCCTTTTAGGCGGTGACACCGACATCATCCCTTTCCGCAAGGCGTTTGCCTTTGCCTGCTCTGCCCGGTTGCATCCGCGTGAAGACTCACTTCCCTGCGACCTTTACTTCTCTGACCTTGATGGCACCTGGGATGAAAATCACAATGGTGTCTTTGGTGAAGTTTTTGACGCGGTTGACCTTTATCCTGACATCTATGTGGGCAGGGCACCGGTAAATAGCACCCAACAGGCAGAGGTGTTTGTCAATAAAATCCTCAATTATGAAAATAGCCTTTATAACGACTATCTGAACCACGCCCTTTTTTCTGCTGCTGTCCTCTGGAATGAGCCTTACACCGACGAAGCCATTGCCAAAGAAAGAATCAGGGAGCGTCATCTGCCTTCTTATTATGATGTCCTAAAACTCTACGAATCCCAGATGATGGTTACCATTGACACCGCACTGGCACTGTTGAATTCAGGCTCGGGTATATTCAACCACTGCGGTCATGGCTGGATTGATGCGCTTGGCTTGAGCCAGCAGGCGACTCTGCGCAATCATCATATCGACGGTCTTGCCAACCTCAATCGCCAGGGCATCGGCTATTCAATTGGCTGCTGGACAAACGCATTTGACTTTGATGCCATCGCCGAGCATTTTGTCTTAAATCCAAATGGTGGAGGAGTTGCCTTTATCGGCAACTCCTCTTATGGCTGGGGCGCACCTGGTAACCCTGGCTTTGGCTATTCTGACCGGTTTGATGCCCGCTTCTTTTACGAACTCTTCAACTCCAGCGCGACGATCGGCGAAATCCTTGCCCGGACAAAGACTCATTTCATCCCCTTCAGTCAGGAGGCAAATGTTTATCGCTGGCACCAGTTCTGCCTCAACCTCCTTGGAGACCCGGCAATGCCGGTTCACACCGACACCCTTGCCTCTCTTTTAGTCTCAAAGCCGCTGCGGCTGCCAACCGGAAAAGACCTGACAAGAATCACGGTATCGGACAAAACCGGACCGGTTGCCCGCGCAACCGTAACCATTTGCAAGGAAAATGAAACATTTGTCAGGGCAGTGACCGGTCCTGATGGCACTGCGCTTTTAAAACCCAATTGCCTCACCCCTGGCTGGGCAAGACTTTTCGTAGTTGCCAAAAACCATCGCCCTTATCAGGACTCAATTCCGGTTTTGACCGGTCCTAATATCACCCTCTTAAAATATGAGATTATTGACTCAACCGGCGACAAAAACGGCATACCTTCACCTAACGAAACCTTTTCCCTGCGCCTTTATTTGAAAAACACCGGCACGATTAAGACAACCGGTCTGCGCTGCCGCATCTCTTCAGAATCACCCCTTATCACAATAGAAAACAACTTCGGCTATCTTCCCGGGATTCTGCCCGACTCGGAAATCACCGCCAGGCTATTTCTCATCCGGGTTAACCCTAACGCCAAAAATGGCGATTTCGCACTCGCAACCATTACCTTCACCGACTCAACACAGGGATTCTGGCAAATTCCACTTGTCCTTCAGGTCGCTTTGCCCTTAATTAAGATTTGTGGCTACTACCAGACTCAGAATTCAGATACATTCAAACTATTTATCAGCATAACCAACACTGGCCTTGCCACCGCATTTAGACCAACCGGCACCATCTTCAAACCCGACCCTTCCTTACCTTTTGAACTTACCTCCCCTGGTCTTATCTTTCCAAATGTCGTTCCGGGTGAAACCGCCTGGTCCCTTGTTCCCTGCCAGTTCATTACCTCCTTTTCCTCCATTCGCCTTGGCGTCAATATCGTTACTAACGGTTATCTCTTCAGCGACACCTTAAAAATCATCCTCGAAAATACCGGGATTTTTGCCAGTTTTGACTCCGGTCCTGCAGGCTGGGAAATAGGCGGCATTAATGGCACCTGGTCGCTTTCCTCCCAACGCTTTCACTCTCCACCATTCTCCTTTTATGCCGGTGACTCATCCGGTTTTTATCCTGACAACTGCCACACCTGGCTGGTTTCACCCCGATTCATCATCCCACCTAACGCCTGCCTCTCATTCTTTCGCTGGTTTTCTGTCCCTACCTACGGTGTGGATGGTCTTTATGTCGTCATCTGCAAGGGTGATATTGCCGATACCCTTGACTTCATCGGCTCAGGTGGAGCGCTCGGGGCTCGTCCGCTCGGCTTGACATCAGAATGGCTCAACCAGACCTATGACCTCAGCCATTATCCTGCCGGCGAATCCTGCCGATTGAAGTTCATATTTGTCTCGGATAATGACGGTGCCACCGGTGAAGGTTTTTACCTTGACGACATTCGGGTCTATTCCCTTGATTCTGTCAAACTCCTTCAGCCGGAGACAACCCGCATCCTCGGTCTTTTCCCCAATCCAGTGCGAAACCGCACAACGGTCTTTTTCTCCCTTGCCCAACCCGCCTCTGTCCGGCTTGCCATCTTTGACCCGCAGGGCAGAATGGTAAAATCGCTCATCAGCGAACAGAAACCTGCCGGATATTATTCCCTTGCCTGGGACGGCACCGATGACAAAGGCAGAAGCCTACCTGCCGGTGTGTATTTCCTGCGCCTGTTGTTTGAAAATCTGCCTCCGGCAAGAATCCAGCGTAAAATCGTCAGGGTAAAATAGATGATAAAGACCAACTATGTCTATGGTCCGGTTCCCTCAAGGCGCCTTGGTCTCTCGCTCGGTCTGAACATCATCCCGAAAAAGACCTGCACCCTTAACTGCATCTACTGCCAGTGTGGCAGGACCACAAAAATGACCATCAGGCGCGAGTCATTCTTTCCCATCAATGACATTCTGCAGGAGGTCCGCGCCGCAGTAAAAGGTAAACGGATTGACTACCTCACCTTCTCCGGCGAGGGCGAGCCAACACTGAATAAGGACATCGGCAAAATCATCCGCCTCTTGAAAAAGGAGTTCAAAATCCCGGTTGCGGTCATTACCAACTCCACACTTTTATTTGACCCTGATGTGCGCCGCGACCTCTATTCTGCTGACCTAATTGTTCCCTCGCTTGATGCCGCCGACCAAAACACCTTTCGCCGGGTCAATCGCTGCCATCCGCAACTGAAAATAGAAAAAATCTTAACCGGGCTCAAAACCTTCTCCCGTTACTTTTCCGGCAAGATCTTCCTGGAAATAATGCTTGTCAAAAACATCAACGATTCACCTGAACACCTGATGAAACTCCGGCGCCTTGCCTATGAGATAAACCCGGATAAGGTCCACCTCAACACCGTTGTCCGCCCGCCCGCAGAAAGGTTTGCCCTGCCCCTTTCTTTTGATGACCTCTTGCAGATTCAGATGCTTTTTGGTCCGGGAACCGAGATTGCCCAATCGCCAATTCCCAAAAGGCAGAGACCGTTTAAAGGCGACCCGGTCAAGGCAATCATCGCTGTCGTTCAGAACCGCCCGGTAACAGCAGAGGACCTGATTCATTCCCTCGGTATCTCTGCGGAAAAGCTCAAACACCTCCTCTCCTCCTTGGTCCAGGAAAAACGCATCAAGAGAATAAAATTCTGGGGGAAGGTCTTTTACGAACCGATTTAGCGGCGAGGCATCACCCCGGTGCCCTCCTGTTCAATACCCTCCCCTGCGCGCATCTTCGGATCAAACCGGAAGTTGTTGAAATTGTAACTAACCGCCAAAGATAATCTGAGCCCTTCCCGGATATAGGAATAGTTCCTCCTAAAACCCTGCCCATCTTCCCGGCTTTTCCAGGTTCTCGGACCAAAAAGGTTCTGGCAGCGAAGGGTAATGGAAAGGGTTCGGTTAAACAGGCTTTGCTTAACCGCCAGGTCGGTTCCAAACCAGCCGTCAGAGGTGCTGGTGGCGGTGATATAAGGACCAGATAAGTTGCCGTTGAGTTGCACCTGGGTGGCGCTGGGAAACTGGAGATTAAGGTTTAGCGAGCCTGACCAAGAAATGCTGCGACGGTCAATCTCCTGGTTAAAGAGTGTTCCCCATTCGTGATAATCAGCGATATCGCCTGTGATATAGGCATTTAGCCATTTAACCGGACTGAGATGGGCTGAGAACTCAACTCCGAGCGAGCGGTCGCTGCCGATATTAGCCGCGGTCTGGAGCAGAGCATTGGTATCTCCAGGATACCTTGTTGTAATCCACTCAAACATATTGCTGGTTGTCCGGCAGTAGGCTTCAAGTGAAAGCAGATTGGCGCCAAAGGGGAGTTCAAAACCCACCTCATAGGAGTTGACATAGGAGGGACGAAGCATTGGGTTGCCCTTACTCACACTGTGGGCATCGTACCAGACTGGCAGGGGTCGGAGATACCAGTAATAGGGTCGGTCAATTCGCCTTGAGTAACTGGCTGAAACCTGGAAATTTGCAGGTAAATTATAAGAAAAATGTAAACTCGGAAAGTAGTCCCAGCGGCTCAGCTGCCAGATGCTATCCATCTCTTGAATATGGATGATGCGACTGCCATATTCACCGCGCAGACCCGGCTGGATAGCAAGTTTTTGCCATCTCCAGGAGTATGTGGTATAGAGGGAGTGGATGTTTTCCCTGCTGAGATAGGGGTGGCTTGAGAGCGAGTCAAGTTCCCAGGTGTCGGTGTTGGGGTTGAACCGGTAGATTTGGCTCTCCATCCCCGTCATTTCCACACGGCTCTGAAACCCGGCTTCAAGTTTGCCCCCATCTCCTGTTGGCAGGGTATATTCAGCCTCGCCCCTTATCCAGCCGGTTGGTCCCTCGTCTTGGCTGCGCCGACCCGTAATTGTCGCCCCGGTCGAATCCCTCTCGGTATTACCAGCGGCGGCTAAACCCTGCCGACCGACCAAGTATACCTGGGCTGTCAATTTGTGTCCGGCGGTGTCAAATTGGTGCTCGTGGTCAGCCATTAGGAAAAGGTATTTAGAACCGAATCGCCAGCTCCTGTCGTTCTGGTAATCTCGCGATGAGTCGGCGAGGAGGTGGTGTTCGGTTACCCTTTCCCGGCTTGTGCTCCTGCCATCGTAGTTGCCGAGCCTGCCCACGATGCTTGACTTGTCGCGGGGTCCAAATTGCAACTCCAGTCCGGCACGCGCGCCCGCAGCTGTTCCATCCCACGAACTTAAGCCCGAGGAGGCGATTTTAAGGGTGTCGGCAGAACCGAAAGTCCGGGTTTCACTTTCGTATTCATTGTCCGAAGATGAGTGCCAGATGTTGCCGCCAAAGTAGGTGTTGATTATCCCTGAGCGCAAACCAACGAGCGCATCACCGCCGTAACGGTTCTTGAATCCGGCATTAGCATTGACCAAAGCGCTCAGACCCTGTCCCTTTTGCTTCTTCAGAATGATGTTGATGATGCCCGCAGTGCCCTCCGGCTCATATTTTGCCGAAGGGTTGGTGATGATTTCAATCCTCTCAATCATTACCGCGGGAATCTGCTTCAGCGCCTGGTTCGGCTCCAGTCCGCTTGGTCTGCCATCAATTAGGACAGTAAAATTGGAACTGCCCCTGAGGGTAACATTGCCTTCAATATCAACCTTGACACCCGGGACATTCTTAAGCGCATCAACCGCGGTGCCGCCAGCGGTACTGGGCAGTTTGGTGACATCAATCACCTTTTTGTCCACCTCCTGGGAAATTGCCGGCTTGTCACCTATCACCTCAACGCCGCTCACCGGCACGCTTGACAACTTTAGTGTCAAACGCCCTAAATCTATCTGCGCGCCTGGTGCGCACTCAATATTCTCCACCCTTTTTGTCTCATACCCGATAAAGGAAATTTCAAGATAGTAACGAGCTGGTTTGACACCAAGAAGTGTGAATCTGCCGTAACTGTCTGTAACCGTCCCGGCAACCTGAGCGCTTTCCGGCAGGCTGTAGAGCACAATATTGACAAACTCCATTGGTCTTGTCCCATCCTCAGCAAAAACCTGCCCGGTAATCTTAACATCCCCCTTGCCCGCAACCGCCTGTGCCTGAACTCCACCTGCCCAGACCAGCCCTATTAAAACAAACCTTACTGCCCTGCCCATCTTCTCTTAGCCCTTCTCAGACTCCGGAATATCCCTGACTTTGTTGAAAAACATTGCCCGAATACAAACCCGTTTCACTCTTTTATAACATATCACCCATATCATTTAAGTCAAGGTCAGACTCGGCGGCAAATAAGGCTATAAATTTTAACTTTTCAATATTTTGGCTAATTTTAATCAAAATTTTTGGGTAGGTCCCCTCCACCATCCCCCTATCTATCACTTATCCAAATTCACCCTCCCCCACCTATTGCCACCCTATTATAAGATTGACCCTCAACTATTAATCTCTTATAATTATTTCTTTAACCGACCACGGTTTTATGCGCATCGGCTTTTACCAGTTCTCCCCGAAGCCACGGGCGGTGTTACAGAACCTTGGTAGGATCTTCTCCTGTCTTGAAGGTGTTGAAGCCGACCTCATCGTCCTCCCCGAGCTCTGTCTGACCGGTTATCTATTTTCCTCCCGCAAGGAACTTGCCCGCTATGCCGAAAAGGTGCCGGGAGGACGCTCCTCCTCTCTACTCCTCAACTTCTGCATGCAGAACAACCTCAATCTAATTTTGGGGATTGCGGAAAAGGCGGGCGACCGCATCTTCAACTCCGCCATCCTCGTAACCGCAGACGGCACAATTCATACCTATCGCAAAATCCATCTCTTCACCGATGAAAAGGACATCTTTGACCCGGGTGACCTGCCCTTTCCGGTCTTCAACCTCGGACAGGTGCGGATAGGGATGCTGGTCTGCTTTGACTACTTCTTTCCTGAGAGCGCCCGCACCCTTGCCCTGCGCGGCGCGCAAATCATCTGCCACCCTGCCAATCTGGTCCTTGACTATGCCCAGTCAATGACCATCACCCGCGCGCAGGAGAACCGCATCTTCTGGGTTTTAGCCAACCGGATAGGCACCGAGCATTTGGACGGCAGGGTGATGAACTTCACCGGCAAAAGTCAGATTGTTGCCCCTGACGGCAACCTTCTGGTCCGTGCCAGCCCTGAGGATGAGGAACTAAAGATTGTGGAGATCAACCCGGATCTGGCACTCAACAAGAATGTCACACCCCGTAACCACATCTTTAACGACCGCAGACCAAACTATTATCTCTGACTTTTAAGGCTTAACCACCGCTCCTAAGAAGAGAATCGCACCGGTCCGGTTGTCCTCAATTGTAAAGAGAAAAGGACGGTCACAAATCATTCTGAAACGGTCAACCGGCATTGCGGTCATCACCATCTCCACTGAAGTTACCGCTGCTGCCTCAGTCCCCTCCTCATTAACCTCAATAAAGCTCTTGTGCCGGACATCGCCAATCGCCACCCCCTTCATCGGGCTCATCTCAGAAAAGTCCGCTATGTTCAGGTCAAACGCAATCGCCATACCCAGCACCTTGAGCGGCTCATTCAGGCTCCCTTCGTACTCCAGTTTGAACCTGGGCAACCCCACCTCACCCTGCCTCTTAACAAACTCCTTTTGCCACATTGAATAGTTTTCGCCTGCGAGCCTCGTAATCAACCCGTTCAAACCCAAACTCTCATCCGGCAGGAATACCACCATACTCATCCTGCCATCGCCATAAGGCAACTTTACCGCCTGAAACCCATCACCCGCAAGATAACTGAACCGGTCTGACCGGTACATCATCATCACCCGCCTTTTTGTGCCGTCAGAAAGATGAAAATCGGTCTCATAGGTCTGTTTCGGGTCAAACTCCTGCTGCCACTTGCCCTTGAAATAGACCGCATTTATCAGATAAAGCACCGCATCCGGTACAATCCGCTCAACTATCCTCTCGATTTTGCCGCGCGTCTTCTCCCGGACCCAGGAATTTATCTTCACCAGCGCCTCCGGGGAATTAAAGTCCAAGACATTCACCTCTGCCGAGAAAAATTTCTTAACCCGGTTGATAAACCCGGTTTTAAAACCAATCCCCTTCCTTGCCCAGAGGGAGTTGGCGATTACCAGTTGCAACCGGGCATCCTTCTGTTGCAGACCCTCAAAAAGCCCCTTTTCACCCTGATTGAGTTCATCAAGCCCTATCCCCTCAATCTCAAGGGCTCTTGCCATCGCCGCCCTGGTCTCACCCGCTGCGCCATTATAGGTCATCGTTAGAGCGCTCGCAATGCTGTAAGGCGAAAGAACGATATTCTCCTTTATCTCACCCCGGCTCAACTCGGTCAACAACCTGAAACCGAACCGGTTCTTTGCCGGCACCAGATTGGCGCCACTGGTTTTGCTCTCCGCCCCTTTCAAGGGTGATGTAATTAAGGTCAAGATTAATATAATATTCATCACTATAAATAATGCCCGCAAAAGACCAGATGTCAAATCCTATCCCCACCCTTAGTCTTGAACTTTAAACTATAGCCTATTAAACTATGAAGATGACCTTTAACGAAATCCTCAACTGGCATCTTTCCCATTATCCACTCTTGCAGGCTGAAGACATCTACAAACTTTTATATCAAAGTGTTTATGGACCCGGGCACCTGTTAACCCTGCCCGGTGAAATAAAAGAGCGATTGGAACAGGAAATAGCAAGAGTAAGGTTTAACTCCCGGGTTCCGGAAACTGAACCGCTTGACCCTGAAGGTCTGCTCATTCGCGTCAACCTCGCGCCCATTGCCCACTCTCCAGAAAAACAGCGCCTGCTCCTGGAGGCATTAATCCAAACCTGCC
>JBDRUF010000058.1 GCA_039801245.1 candidate division WOR-3 bacterium | reverse complement strand
ACTTCACTCCTGATAGTGCTTTCGTTGAATTTCCTTCTTGGATTGTAAGAAACCAGGACAGCGGCTTGAATGTAATAACTTATTATATCCCTCTTATCGATTCTAACCCGGATAATAACTTGATGAGCGAGACGGTTTTTGTTATAGGTGAGACAACCGGCATATCAGAGAACCAGCCTTTATTAGGGAACTCAAGAGTAGCGAGCATAACATCTCGTAAAAGATTAAGAGAGACTATTAGAAGCCGCGAGTTAGACGATGTTGGTGTTTATGATGCAACTGGAAGGCAAACAGGGATAGACAATTTAAACCGCGGGGTCTATTTTTTAGTTCTCAAGGGGGATTATTATCAAAGAAGAAAGTTTATAGTTACTAAATAGGCTTTAGCGCTCATACACTCTTCCAGGGGAAATCCTGCTTGACAAGCAGTTATCGCCGGGTACCGGTCGCTGGCAGCGGCTGTTATTGACTGTTTTCCCTGGTAAGGATAGTATAATATCTAATGGTGAAGAACAGCGAACTCTTAAGGCGGTTTGAGGAGGAACTGATTGCCCGAACAAAGCCAGACTATAAAGAGAATTTGCGCATTGCCGAGGCGCTTTATCAGGAGGCGGTGCGGTTCGGTGTCTGGCCACCCAAAGACCCGCTTGAAGGCATTGAGACCGTTATCCAAATCGCCCGCTTTGCCAACAGTGTTCGAGAAACTCCTTGAGAAGATAGCGATTGAACTTGCCAATGCCGGCGTGCCTTATATGGTCATTGGCGGTCAAGCGGTGCTTCTCTATGGTGAACCCAGAACCACCCGCGATATTGACATCACCCTCGGATGCGGCTTGGAAGGGCTATCAACCATTCTTGGGGTAATAAATCGGCTCACGCTCACCCCCCTTGTTCAGGAATTAGAGAGTTTCGTCAAAGAGACGATGGTGCTGCCAGTCGCGGATGAAAGCACCGGGATAAGGGTTGACTTTATTTTTTCCTTTACCCCCTATGAACGCCAGGCAATTGCACGGGCAACTGCGGTCAGAATTGGAACCGCCGAAGTCCGTTTTGCCGCACTTGAGGATGTGGTCATTCATAAAATCTTTGCGGGCAGGGATAGAGACCTTGAGGATGTCCGGACAATTCTCTTGAAAAATCCTCGCTATGACCGGGAGTATATTGAAAAGTGGCTTGGGCTTTTTGACCGCACTCTCGGTAAAGGGCTTTTGAACACATTCCAGAAAATCGCCGGTTAAATTTTCTTGATTATGGAAAATCACCTGCCGGATGAGGAGAAGGCACAGAAGATCCTGCGGGCTTTCAGGAATATTGAGAGAAGGGAGCATTTGCACCGCCGGAGTTTTAATATCATCTGGCTAATCACCCTGATATTACTCGTTGCCGTCTTTGTAATCTTCTTTGCCAATTACCCGAAGTTCAAACTGATGTATAAAATGCTCACCCAGCCCGACTCGCTCTTGGTCAAATAATTCCGAATACTTCCTTTCCTCCTTTTGGTGCGGTTTTGGGATTGAGCCTGGGTTTTTGTTGGAGAGGGGTGGAATAATTTGATTCGGGTCTGGTTTTGGGTATTCTATATTTATGAGCGTTAATCAAGATATTCTCACCGGTCTGAAGGAGGCAATGATTGCGGAGCGGACCGGGATTGAGTTTTACCAAGCCGCGGCTGAGAAGACGGTTGACCCGCAGGGTAAGGAGGTCTTTTTAAGGCTGGCAGATGAGGAGAGAAGGCATCTTGAGTATCTCAGGCGCCAGTTTGAGAATGTCTTTAATAATTCCGGTTTTGAGCCGCTTACAGACAAATCTAAAATTGACCTTGAAGGAGCAAGCCCAATCTTTTCTGAGGAGATTAAGGGGCGGCTGAAATCCGCGCACTGGGAGATGAGCGCGCTTTCGGTGGGGCTGGCGCTGGAGCAGGCGTCAATTTCCCGTTATCAGGAGCTGGCAAAGAGGGCGGAAAAACCGGATGCAAAGGAGTTTTTCCTTGCGCTCGTGCGCTGGGAACAGACCCATCTCGCTGCCCTGCAGAAGCAGTTCAATTACCTGCGGGAGTTTTACTGGGAACAGGCTGGGTTTGCGCCTTTTTAGGGGCTTTGGGCGCACGGGCAAAGTCTGATATCAGGTTGTTAATTTGGCGTTGCAGCTCGGCAATCTCTTTGTCAAGTTCCTTTTTGCGCTCTGGTGTGAGGGAGCCGCTGAGTTCTGAGATTTTTGCGCTCAAGGCGCCCATCTCCCGCTGAATCTGGTTCATCAGGTCGCGCTGCTCTTTGGTTGGGCTTTCACCCAGGACCTGGGACTTGACCTTTTCATAGCGGATTTTGAGCCTTTGCAGCTGGTCGCGGGCGCGCATGACCTCTTCGCTGCCTACCTGAATTTTTGGGGTTTCCGGTTTAGGTGTTTTGACCTGGCGCAAGGAGTCCTGAATCCGAACGCTCTGCTCTACCTGAAGGGCAGCCGGCTTTGCCGGTTTGGGCTTTTTGGGACGCAGAAGGACGGTGAGGATGCCGATGAGGCTGAAGAGGATTAAGACACCGGCGAGGATGAAGATGCGGTAGTCAACCGGCAGGTTGCCGCCGAGCCTCTTTAAGCGAATCTTTTCGCCGCAGGCAAAGCAGCGCTCCTGGTTGGCAACAATCGGTTCGCCGCAATGGGGGCAGCGCAGTTGCAGGGTTGGTGGTTTTGAGTTTTTGTTTTTCGCACTCATAGGGAGAATAGGGTCTGGATGTCAATCTCGGCAAGGGCAACCGGGACTGTCAGATTGAACCGCTCAAGGACCTCCGGATGGACCTCGCCGCAGATGCCCACAGGGGTTTTATCCGGTTTTGTCAGGCGGGCACATCTGCCAGCAAGAAATGGCGCCTGGTCAAAAGGGGTGAAGACAATCTCAATATCCATTTCCCTTGCCAGAGCCTCTATCACCGACTTCAGTTCAGCAAAGCCAACCTTTGAATCTGCCATTCCGATGGCAAGATGCCGTTTTTCATCGGCACCGGTTTCATTATCAGGTTTAATCGTAAACACATCACCGATTTCAAAGATTTTCTGGGGCAGGGTCTGGGTCGAATTCAGTTTCAGGGTCTCAAGGATGCCAAAGAGGAGATGCCGGCGCAGGATGCGCTGTTCAACACTGACCGGGTTCTCAAGTAGTATGGTTTTGCCATCATCTTTTATTCCCAAATGGTCAAACTGCGCCTCAGGGCTGGACAGGTTCAAACTCAGGGTCTCAATGAAGCCAAGACCGGTCATCACCCTGCGGCACAACTGGCAGAGCTCTTCAATTTTCAAGGGGTTGCTGGGCGTGGCAGTGCCAAGGAGTTGAGGCTGGAGCCGGTGATAGCCATACCCGATAGCGATGTCCTCAATCACATCATAGGGGTGAATCACATCGCAACGATATGCCGGGACAGTGACCAGAATTTGGTTGTTATTAGCAGGTTGGGCATCATAGCGCATCCTTTGCAGAAGTTGAATCATCGCCTCTTGGGTCAGGTTGATGCCGATGACCTTTTCTGCCTCGGCAAAAGAGATGGTGATTTGCTCGGGTTGCATATCAGGGGTGATAATAGTTTTGCCGTCAGGGTATTCAATCTTTACCGTCTGAACCTCTCCACCAAGGTCAGCGAATGTGGCGCAAATCACGCAAAGGGTTTTGTTTGTTGCCCATTCATCAGGTCCGGTAACATCAATGAAAAGGTCTGTTGTTGTTGAGGTGACCTTGGTCTTTTCGCTGTTGATGATGGGCGGCAGGGAAAGGACAAAACCATTTCTGTCGGTTAAGAGGGGATAAACAGGAAAGCCCTGCAAGAGGTGCTGGTATGCTTGACCTTTAGGGTGAAACTTAAGGATTTCTGCGGGTGTGAAAGGTCTGTCTTCCCCAAGGGGGATGAATTTTATTCCCTCGGACGCGACCGGCTGATAGACAAAGTCGGGTTCAACGGTATTCAGGTCATAGATGCCGATTGATGCCCGGCGCCGGTCACGACCAAGACCCCAGTGCAGGTTTTCCTGCAAATCCATCATTACCTTGATCAGTTCCTCATCAAGTTTGATTGCGCGCACAATCGCTGCGCAGATGAACGGGCGGACTTTCTCAAGCCCAGGCTTGACCACGACCCGCACGCCGGAGTCTTTAAACTGATACTGGGGCAGACCGGTTGAGATACCAAGATAGCCTTTAAGGCAACGGGCAAGCCCGCAGATATCAAACATATCCGGTCTTGCAGGCAGGAGATTTATTTTGAGAGAGTTGGTTGTGGGGTCCACTCCTTCAACATCGCAGCCAAGTTCAGAAAGAACCCTGAGCAGTTCCTCGCTGGAAAGTTGTTTCTCGATGAGCCGGCTGAGCAGGTCTACTGGAATTGAGACTACCGGCAAAGTTTTGCCTCCCTTAGCCAGTTGATGTCTGCCCAGTAGAGTTTACGGATGTCGTTAACACCGAAGCGCATCATCGCCAAGCGTTCAAGCCCAAGACCCCAGGCAAGGACCCTTGTTGGGCAGCCAAGCGGTTTTGTTACCTCCTCTCGGAAAACACCGGCACCGCCCATCTCAACCCAGCCCAGTGTGCCTAAGTGGGCAAAGACCTCAACGCTCGGTTCGGTATAGGGGAAATAGGAGGGGCGGAAACGGACATCCTTTGCGCCCATCTTACGATAAAATTCTCTAAGGGTGCCAAAAAGGGTTACCAGTGAAGCCTGGTCATCAATGATGATGCCATCAATCTGGATGAACTCAGGCAGGTGGGTGGCATCCATATTTTCCCGGCGAAAGACCTTGCCGATGCAGAATACCTTGCGGGGTGGATATGGGTTTTGTGCGAGAGCCCTGATTGTGGCTGCAGTGGTGTGGGTCCGCAGAAGTAGCCTTTTCGCCTCCCTTTTATCCCAGGAATAGCGCCAACCTTTAGAACCGGTATCGCCGCCATTCTGATGGGTGAGGGCAACGCGATTGACAAGGCTCTCATCCGGCAGTTTGCCCTCTTGAGGCTGGGCGAGATAGAATGTGTCCTGCATCTCACGGGCAGGATGGTCCTGAGGCTGAAAAAGGGCGTCAAAGTCCCAGAATGCGGTTTCAACGATTGGGGAGGTGGTTTCCTCAAAACCCATCTCAAGGAATGCCCGGCGTACCTCAGCGATGATTCTTTGCAAAGGATGCTCCTTGCCGGGATACACCTTTTTGGTAGGGAGGGAGATATCATACCGTCTGAACGCAGCCTCACGCCACCTGCCCGATGTCAAGATTTCAGGGGTTATCTGGGTGATTTCGCGGGTGGTCTCCTGCTTGGTTCCTTCTGCCTCCTTGAGCCCGCTTTCAGTAAGGACGAGCCAGCGCACAACGCGGCGTTTGATGCGGACAATATCCTCTCTGCCGCGCAAAAGCGCCACCCCTTTTTCAACATCAATGCCGCTAAGCCGCTCCTGCAGTTCGTTAACGGTCACTGGCTTTTCTTTGAGACTGGCAACGACAATTTCATCAGGCTCCATCTTTCCGGCTAAAGCCTGTCTACCCTTTTCTGTCAGGGTCAAACCTTCCTTTTCCCGCACAAACCACCCTTTGCGGAGAAGCCATTTTATCTCAGAGCGGACATCATCCTTGTTAAGGATATCAGGCAGTTTTGCTATGGGGATTTTCTCCTCATCGGTCGTCAGAGAAGAGGAGATTTTCTTTAGTGCCTCACGTTCGGGAAGTTTTTCGTTCCATCTCTCTGCCCGTCCCAGTTCATCATAATGCTCCTCCTCAATCTTCACCAGGCCTCTCGACGCCAACTCTGTGCCTGCTGCCATCACCAGGGACTGGTCAATACCCAGGATGCGGGTAAGTTCCTGCACACTTCGCCGGTGTTGCTTATCCTCCTTGAGATGGGCAAGGATTTTTGACTCAATCTCCTTCATTTCGCCTTCGCTTGAACCATTCGGTGATAATCTCCTTCAGGTCAGGCTGGGACTTTTCCTTTAGCCGGTAACGGACCCTGACAACAGGTTTGTTGGTCTTTATCAGCCGGCTCAGGTCAATCGGTGTGCCGCTGATGACGATGTCGCAATCAGCCCGATTGATTGCCTCCTCCAGCTCCTTTAACTGTTCAGCTGAATAACCCATTGCCGGCAGGACCCGGTCAAGATGCCTGCTGCGAACAAGCTCCTGAGCCAGACTCCCCCGCGCATAGGGTTTCGGGTCAACAATGACCCCTGCGCCAAAACGCTCAGCAGCAATCCTGCCCGCACCATAGGGCATCTCGCCATGGGTAACGGTTGGTCCATCCTCCACAACCAAGACCTTTTTGCCTTTGATTAACTCTGGTTTCTCAACGGTTAATGGGGAATCGGCGTCAACGATTATCGCCTTAGGGTTTGTCTCCTTGATTAACTCCTTGAGCCTCTTGATTGCCTCGGGTTTTGCCGAATCCTCCTTGTTAATCACCACCACATCAGCCATCATCAGATTCACCTCACCAGGATGGTAAGAAAGGGTGTGGTCTGTTCGCAAAGGGTCCGTAATGACAATCAGTAAGTCCGGGACATAAAAGGAGATTTCGTTGTTCCCACCATCCCAGACAATACAATCGGCTTCTGCCTCGGCATGCCTTAAAATCTCCTGATAATCGCAGCCAGCATAGATTACCATCCCCTGTTCAATATAAGGTTCATACTCCTCCCGCTCCTCAATTGTGACATTGGCGCGGTCAAGGTCCTCATAACTGGCAAAACGCTGCCACACCTGTTTTTCAAGCTCGCCATAGGGCATCGGTTCGCGAATCGCAACAACCTTTAAACCTTCTCCCTGCAAGATTTCATAAACCCGACGAGATGTCTGGGATTTGCCACAACCGGTACGCACCGCACATACCGCAAAGACCGGCTTGGATGCCTTGATTTGCAAAAGTCTTGGTGGCATAAGGCAGAACCTCGCACCCGCGACCAATACCTCAGATGCCCGATGCATCACAAAGTTATGATTGACATCAGAGTAGGCAAAATAGACCTCATCAACCTTGAGTGAGCGGATGAGTTCAGGCAGTTCCTTTTCGTAATATGTTGGGATGCCATCTGGGTAAAGTTTGCCGGCAAGGAGTGGTGGATAGGTGCGCAACCTGCCCACCGTACCCAGGTTCTGCTCTGCCGCCATTGTGAAACCAACCACCTCATACTTCTCATTGTCTCGGAAGACCATATTGAAAAGGTGATAGTCCATGCCGGCAGCGCCCATTATTATTACTCGCTTACGCATAATCCAGGTTTAGAACCTTTCGGTCATTGACTTTGCCTGCAGGAAAAGCAAGAGATAGTCCCTGCCGCCCGCCTTGGAGTCGGTGCCAGACATATTAAACCCGCCAAACGGCTGGACATCAACCAAAGCGCCGGTGCACTTGCGGTTGAAATAGAGGTTGCCAACATGAAACTCCTTTTTGGCGCGGATAATTTTATCCCGGTTGCGGGTGTAGACCGCGCCGGTCAAGCCATATTCGGTAGAGTTGGCAATATCAAGCGCATCGGCAAAGTTGCGCGCCTTGATGACCGCCAAGACCGGTCCAAAAATCTCCTCCTGGGCGATTCTCGCATTTCTCTTCACATCGGCAAATATGGTCGGCTGGATAAAATAGCCATTGCGTTCGTCGCCCTTGCCGCCGCAAATCAGCCTGCCCTCCTTCTTGCCCACGGCAATGTAGTCCATTATCTTTTTAAAGGCGCTCTGGTTTATCACCGGTCCGAGCCAGTTTTCCTGTTCTTCCACCGGTCCCATCTTAATCTTCTTCACGCGGGCGATGAGCATATCAAGGAACTCATCATAGATTTTGGCATCAAGGACCAGCCTTGAGCAGGCAGAGCATTTCTGCCCCTGAAAGCCATATGCTGAGACCACGACCCCTTCAACCGCACTGGGCAAATCCGCCTCAGAGTCAACGATGATGCAGTCCTTGCCGCCCATCTCGGCAACAACCCGCTTAATCCAAATCTGACCCGGTGCGGTCCTGCCCGCGCGCTCGATAATGCCCAGTCCCACATCCTTGGAGCCGGTAAAGGAGATAAATCTGGTCTTGGGATGCTCCACTAAGTAATTGCCAACGGTTGAACCCGGTCCGGTTACAAGGTTAACCACGCCTGGGGGCAGACCCGCCTCCTCAAGGCATTCTACAAACATCGTCGCGATGAGGGGCGCATCTGATGCCGGTTTCAAAACAACGGTATTACCGCTCACCGCGGCTGCGGTTGTCATCCCTGCCATTATTGCGCAGGGGAAGTTCCAGGGCGGAATCACCAGACCCGCGCCCAAGGGGATGTAGCGGACCTCCTGAATCTCACCTGGATAAGGTGTTACCCCGCCGGGCTGGTCATAGCGAATCGCCTCCCGCGCATAGAACTCAAGGAAATCAATCGCCTCAGCAAAGTCGGCATCTGCCTCAAGCCAGTTCTTCCCTACCTCTAATACCATTGCGGCATCAAACTCAAACCGGCGCGAGCGCATAATCCTTGCCGCACGCAGAAATATTGCTGCCCGCTCAATCGCCGGCACAAACCGCCAGGTTTCAAAGGCAGCCCAGGCAGATTTCAGCGCCGCCTCTGCCTCCTTGACCGTTCCCTGTTGAAAAGTGCCTACTGGGCTCTTATCCGATGGGTTATAACTAAAAAACTTTTCTTTGGTCTTTACCCACTTACCGTCGATAAAAAGAAGATGCTCCTTACCTGCTCTTCCCTTCAGCTCACTCAGCGCCTGTTTCATCTTCTGCCCGATTTCGGGCCGAGAAAAGTCGAGATAAGTCTCATTAGCAAATTTCGTTAACATAACTCCTCCTGATTCTTTTAATAAACTATTCTGCCGATAACCTGTTTACAACAGTAAAATGTAACAACCCTTTGTTCACTTCCTTCCTTTTAAAAGGATAACCCGATTGGGGCTAAAAGTCAAATAGTGACCCAGGGGGTCACCCCCCTAATGATATGATAGGGGAAATGAAGGTTGATGCGGCGCAGGAGTTTTAACCCTTGTTCAAAACAGGGGTTATAAATAAAAGGCAGTATTTTCAGGGTTCGGGTGGGTTAATATCTTTGTTTTTGGGCTCTAAACTGTAAGGAGGTTAGAAACGCCGAGGAGGGAAGAGGCGGGTTTTTTGGCCTTTGGTTCTTGTGTTGGGTGTTGTTGACATTGGTAAAGGTTTGGGTATTTTAATATAAAAAGGACATAGCAAATGGCATTAACTAAGGAGCAAAAGCAAAGGTTGGTAAGCGCCTTTCAGTTGCACGAGCGGGACACCGGTTCCCCGGAGGTGCAGATTGCGATTCTCACCGAGAGAATCAACCTCCTGACCGAGCATCTGAAGGTGCATAAGAAGGACAAACATTCCCGGCGTGGGCTGATTAAACTGGTAAATGAGAGGCGCCGGCATTTGCAGTATCTGGCAAGGCATCATCAGGAGCGCTACGAGAAGATTGTTACCGCTCTCGGCCTCCGGGGTTAAACGATGCACCGGGTAGAGTCCGAGGTTTGTGGTCGGACCCTGTCGTTGGAGTTTGGCAGGGTGGCCCGTCAGGCTGATGGTGGGGTTTTAGCCCGTTATGGGGATTCGGTTGTCCTGGCAAGCGCGGTTTATCAGAAGGAGCCGATTGAGGGGTATCAGGACTTTTTCCCGTTAGTGGTTGATTACCGGGAGCTTGCCTATGCCGCGGGCAAGATTCCTGGTGGTTTTTTCAAAAGGGAAGGCAAGCCCAGGGACAAGGAGACCTTGACCTGCCGCCTGATTGACCGACCCATCAGACCGCTTTTCCCGCCCAACTTCCGTAACGAGACCCAGATTATCGCCTATCTCCTTTCAACCGATATGGAGAATGAGAGCGAGTTTTTGAGCCTGATTGCCGCCTCGGCAGCGCTGACCGTTTCGGAGATACCTTTCCTTGGCCCTATTGGGGCCTGTCGGGTTGGTAAAATTAATGGCAAACTTATTTGCAACCCGCCGATGAGCCAATTGGATGAGGCGGAGATGTCAATGCTCTTTGTTGGAATAGCGGGGGACCTGGTGATGACCATTGCCGGTCAGGCACGGGAGGTAAGTGTTGAGGACATTGACCGGGCTTGGGAGCTGGCAATGCCCGTTATCAGACAGACGATTGAGTTGCAGAAGGAGCTGCAGGCGGCGGTGGGCAAACCCAAACTCACCGTTGACACCCCATTAGTTGCGGATGAGTTGCGGCAGGAGGTTTTCCGTTTGGCAGAGGAGCGGGCAAAAAAAACTAATGACATTAAGGACAAGCGGCAGCGGAGCATTGCCCGGCAGGAACTTCTGAGGAGTTTGACCGCGGAGTTGGAGGAGAGGTTTCCGGATGCAGGAGCGCAGATTCAGGCGGTACTGGAGGAGATTATTGGTGCGGATGTGAGGAGGAGGGTTTTGGAAAAGGGTGAGCGGCTTGATGGCAGGGGGATGGATGATTTGCGGGAGATTGAGTGTGCGGTAGGGGTTTTGCCCAGGGCGCACGGCTCGGCGCTTTTTACCCGTGGTCAGACCCAGTCCTTGGCAACAACCACCTTGGGCACGAAATCGGATGAGCAGGTGATCGACGATGTGGAGCTGGCGATGGAGGAGAAGAAGTCCTTTATGCTCCATTACAACTTTCCCCCATTTTCTGTTGGCGAGGTCAGAATGCTCCGGGGTCCGGGCAGGCGCGAGATCGGGCACGGTGATTTGGCAGAAAGGGCGCTCCTTGCGGTTGTCCCTAAGGAGGAGAGTTTCCCTTATACTATCAGGGTGGTCTCTGACATTTTGGAGTCCAACGGCAGCTCTTCAATGGCTTCGGTCTGTTCGGGTTCGCTTTCAATGATGGATGCGGGTGTGCCGGTGAAGGCGCAGGTTGCAGGGATTGCGATGGGGCTCGTCAAAGAGGGTGAG
>JBDRUF010000057.1 GCA_039801245.1 candidate division WOR-3 bacterium | reverse complement strand
GGGAAACGCCCTATGCAGAATCGATATTTCATCTCAAGGAAAAATAAATGCCCTTAAGTGAAACCCAGATAAGAAAAATAGAAGGAATCATTAAAGATTGCCTCAGAGAAAAGTTCAGTTCTTACAATCCAGAAACAAACAATATGCCCTTTCATTTCCATCTTTTGGGACGGGATAGAATGGCATTATATTCGTTTATCCATTCCGTTGCTACCTCCTTTGGGATTTCAATATTTCAACCTATCGCTGAGACACTTGCTAGTTTGAAGTTCCCTGCCGCACAGAAGCAATTTTCAGTTGGAAACTTAATAAGCGAAAAGGCGCAAGAAGAGATTCAGCATATTATGGATAAACTTTCGTTGGGAGGAACTTCAAACAAGGTTGCCGAAATAGAAAGAATACGGAATGTCTGTACCAAAGGGAGAACGATTAAGACTAAGACGGTAAATGTAGATTTATATGTTAAGGATATCAACGGAACTGTTCATCTGTTTGAGATCAAAACTGCCAAACCGAACAAAGGTAACTTTAAGGAGTTCAAAAGGACCCTCTTGGAATGGATAGCCCTTTATTTATTTCAACACCCAGATGGTGATGTTCAATCTTATGTTGCAATACCATATAACCCTTATGAGCCAAAGCCTTACGCAAGATGGACTATTGGGGGTATGCTGGATTTGGAGCACGAACTAAAGGTTGCGGAGGAATTTTGGGATTTCCTCGGGGGCCAAGGAGCATATACGGAAGTCTTGGGTTGCTTTGAGCGAGTGGGTATTGAATTAAAACCTGAAATAGATTCATATTTTTCGCGGTTCAAATAAAAACAGAACTCAATTGACGAAAAAACAGTAAGATTGATAAAATATAAATTGAATCCTCAAAAGGACAATCTGATTTTGGAGGAAATAACATGATAGATAAACCCTTTGTTAAGGAATTCTTAAAGGAAACACTTATTGAAGTTAAGGTTCCTACTGACATCTCTCTGGATGACCTGACAGCTGTATTTTGCCGATATTTGGAACAAGACTCTTATCAATGGCTGAGGGATAACTTCAAATCATTTTTTAACCACGGCGACCCTGATTGGACCGAGATAAGAAGAATGATTAATGAATCAAAAGAAACCGCATAATAACTGGTAAAATAAGGCTGATTACAAAATTCAAGAATCAATTGACCCGGAAACGCTATTTGACCCCAAAAGGCATAGAATAATGGCTTAACGCCTGAGTTAGTTCATCAATGCTTATGCGTTGACTTTGGGCTCATTGGGGATAACATTGCCTTTTAATGCTTAAAGGTCCTTATCAGAGCGATGAACTTGATTGTGAGATTGAAGCGGGTCATCCCGGCGTATTTGTCATTTCCGCTGACGGGCAAACGGTTGCCCTTGTCGGACGCTCGGACAAGGACCTGCGCGGTCACTTAAAAAGGCTGTTTAAAAGTAACCGGCATTACCGCTACTTCTGGTTTGAATACGCATCCTCGCCCCAGAACGCCTTTTACAAGGAATGCAGGTATTATCATAAATATCCTCCCAAAGGGAAAAACGCTCATCCCGTTCCACCCCGCGGTCTTAAATTGAGATGCCCGGTGCGAACCTGTCGGGCAGGATAGCAGGCGGTTCAATCTTGAGGTCAAGGATTCCTAACCTCTCCTTTATTTGACTTTGGTATCCTGTATGATACCATTTTGGGCTTAAAATGGTATCATAAGATGCACAAAGATACACTTAAACTAATCCTGAATGAGTTTCAGGAGGCGCGGTTTCCAAGGATCGTCCCACGCGAGTTAAAGGTGCCCTTAGATACGGACAAGGCGATAGCCATAACCGGGGTGCGCCGTTGTGGCAAGACCTTCTGGCTTTTCGGTCTCGCCCAACAACTAGTTCAGTCCGGTGTGCCCAAGCGCCATATCGGTTATGTCAGTTTTGATGACCCGCGTCTGGTGCCGGCGGATGCGCTTGACCTGGAACTTTTGCGTGAGGCGCATTTTGAACTGGCACCAAAAGCGGATGATGGACATCGTTATCTCCTTCTTGATGAGGTGCAGCGGGTGCGCAACTGGGAACTGGGTGTGCGCCGGCTTCTTGATACCAGGGAGTTTCGGCTGTTCGTCACCGGTTCCTCATCCCAGATGCTCAGCCGTGATATCGCCACCACCCTGCGTGGTCGTGGTCTCAGTTATGAACTGTTGCCTTTTTCGCCCCGCGAGTTTCTTGCCGCCCGGGGCATCCCTTTAGACCATCTCACCTCTTTTTCGCGCCGCCGGTTTGAGGTAATCGCTGCCCTTGAGGACTATTTCAACTTTGGCGGATTCCCTGAGGTGGTGCTGGAAAAGGAGCCGAATATGCGGCTGCGGATTCTGCGGGAGTATCTTGATACGATGTTTTTGCGCGACATCGTTGAGCGTTATCGCATTCGGAATCTAAATGCTATGCGCACGTTATTCCGTTTTCTGATGACAAACATTGCCACTCCCTTTTCGGTCAACGCCTTCAGCCGTTGGTTGAAGGGCACGGTTCCGGTCATCAAGCGGACGGTTATTAACTACCTCAATCGTCTTGAGGAAACCGGGCTGGTTTTTCTCGTGCGGAAGTTCTCCCATTCCCTCAAAGAGACAGCACTGCGACCGCGGAAGGTTTATGTTGTAGACCCGGGCTTACGCGCGGTTCACGGCTTGACATTCAGTCAGGACCGGGGCAGGGTTCTTGAGAATTTAGTCCTCCTGGAGTTGCGGCGCCAGGAGGCGGTTTTCCCGCTTCTTGGGATTTACTATTGGCAGAATGGGAAGGGACAGGAGGTAGACTTTGTTATAACCGATGCCGGTAAACCAAAAGCGCTAATCCAGGTGTGTGCTGACCCGCAGGCGTTTGGGGTCTGGGAGCGTGAACTGGCACCACTGGGTTTGGCAATGGAAAAGTTTAGTCTAAGAAAATCAACGGTCATCACCGCTGATTACGAAGGTGAGGAAAAGTTACCATCCGGATTGGTTCAGTTTGTTCCATTCTGGAAATGGGCACTCACTTTTGATTGGGAAAGGAGAGTTTAACAATGAAGGCGCTTATTTTCGGTGCCGGTCTGATGGCAAGAGCGGTCGCCTATGACCTGGTGCGCCAGAAGGATGTTGAGAAGGTCTTTGTTGTTGACCAGGACCGCACGAGGTTAAGACAACTGAAAAGGTGGCTCAAAAGCCCGAAGTTAAAGACCATTGAGGCAGATGTTACCAACCGCCATCTGATTGAACTGCTTGCCCATTGTGCGGTGGGAATAAGTTGCGTCCCTTATGAATACAACCTGAAACTGACCAGAATGGCAATTGCCGCCAAAACAAACCTCTGCGACCTTGGTGGCAACAACACCATTGTCCGCAAACAACTGGCGCTTGATAAAAAGGCGCAGGCGGCAAATATCACCGTCATCCCTGACTGCGGTCTTGCGCCCGGCATCACCAATGTCCTTGTTGCCGATGCGGTCAGCCGGCTTGACAGAACCGACGAGGTGCACATCCGGGTTGGCGGTTTGCCGCAAAAGCCCGAGCCACCAATCTTTTACCGCCTGGTGTTTTCTGCCCAGGGTCTTTTGAATGAGTACATTGAGCCCTGCCTGATTCTGCGCAATGGGAAAATTTTCAAGGTGAAGCCAATGACCGAGCCTGAGGAGATTATCTTCCCCAAGCCCTTTGGCAGACTTGAGGCATTTCACACCTCGGGCGGCTCATCAACCCTGGTCGAGACATTTAAAGACCGGGTGCAGGAACTTGACTACAAGACGATTCGCTACCCTCAGCACCGGCTGATGTTTCAGTTGCTTCTCCGCGCCGCGGTTGGCAACTGGCAGAAGCTACCCCGTTCCCTTCTTGCCTGCGCCCTGGAAAAGGTGCTCGGGTATGAGAAAGATGACTGCGTCCTGTTGCGGGTTGATGTCAGGGGAAAACTTAATGGCAGAGAAAGGCTCTTACGCTATCAGTTGATTGACTACGCTGACAGGAAAAAGGGTCTGACCGCAATGATGCGCACAACCGGCTTTGCTGCTGCGATTGTTGCCCTGATGCTGGCAAGGCGTGAGATTCAAAAGAAGGGTGTTCTGCCCGGGGAGAAAGCAATACCCAGTAAAAGGTTCATTGCGGAACTGCGCCAGCGGGGCTTGAATCTAAAATACCGGCTGGTTTAGGCGCCTAAACCCGCTCCGCAAGAATTTGGGCTGCCTTTTCTATCAGTTCAATCTCATCCCGGGTAAATGCGTCCGGCTCACTCGCATCAACCGTGATTTCGCCCCACAGTTTTCCCTGTTTTATTACCGGCACAACCAGTTCTGAACGGGTCTCATCAAAGCAGAAAAGGTAGCGCGCATCCGCACCAACATCCGGCACCACCTCAGTGCGCATCGTTACCGCGACGGTGCCGCAAACACCCCTACCCACAGGAATCCTCTCGAACCCCTTGGGCTCTTTGCCCTGATATGGTCCTAAAACCAAATCCTTGCCCTCAAGACGGAAGATTCCCACCCAGTGAAACTTGGGAAAGTGCTTCTTTATCGCCATCACCACCCGTGCCTGTGCATCCTCGCTCCGCTGGCTTGACCGCACCAGCTGTCTGATTTCATCCAGTTGCGCCTGATACATCATATCAGAAACCTCCCGTTCTTCATTATCGGCTTGCCATCCCCGTAAACGGTAAACCCTTTGCGGGTGTCGCAAACCATATCCCAGTGAATTGCCGATTTGTTCTTGCCACCGGTCTCAGGCAGTGCCGCACCCAAGGCAACATGCATTGTCCCGCCAATCTTCTCATCAAATAGGGTGTTTTTTGTGAACCTCTTGATAGAGTAGTTTGTGCCAAAGGAAAGTTCGCCGACCCGTTTGGCACCTTCATCAGTTTTAAGCATCGCCAAAAGCAAATCCTCGCCCTTATCCGCCTTTGCCGAAATCACCTTGCCCTCTTTGAAAACCAGCCGCACATTTAAAACCTCCTTGCCCAGATAGACCGCAGGGAATGAATAGCGGATTACCCCTTCGGTCTTGTCCTCCTCCGGGCTGGTAAACACCTCACCATCAGGAAAGTTGACCCTGCCATCGCAGTTTACCCATTTCCTCCCCTTAACCCCAAAGGTGATGTCGGTATCCTCGCCCACAATCCTGATTGTCTGCAACCGGTTCAGTTTCTGAATCAGACGGCGCTGGCGCTGCGAAACCCTCTCCCACTCCTTTATCGGGTCCTTGCGGTCAACCATCCCTGCCCGATAGACAAAATCCTGATACTCAATCAAGGACATCTCCGCATCCTGGGCTGAAGAGGGTGTGGGAAACTGGGTGCCAACCCAGCGAAATTTACCCTCTGCCTCCCGCTTGAGCATCGTCTCAAAGATTGGTCGCCTTGCCTGCCGGTTTATTGCCAGCCTTTTCGCATCAAGGTTGGTCATCTCCTTGGTATTCCAACCACCCCAGATAAAGAGCATCGCATCCGCTCTCTCAATTTCCAGTTTCTCGCTCGGACTGACAAACCGCAATTGCCTTTCACTCGCATATCTGTAAAACAGATAGGCGCTGTCAGGGATGCTGGCGCGCAATGTCACATTCGCGCCCGTTTTCAACGCCTCAATCAGTGCCGCCTTGTGCAGCTCCTCGGCATTGTAAGGTCCGCTGATTATCAACCACTCATCCTTTTTCAGTTTCAGACTGTAGTGGATCAAAACCTTTGCCAGGTTTTTTACTCTTGGGTCAAACATTTCTGTCCTCCATTTCTAAAATTTTAGCCAATATTCTGCCTTCTGGTCAAAAAGAAACCGGCGATAGAGAAAAGCACTACCAAAATCCCAAACCCGAACAAAAGTTTACGGGCAGAAAAAAAGTTGGTCAATTGCCCGATGAGGAGTGCCGCAAGGGCAAAGAGCATATGCAATAGCCACTCCCGGGTGGAGAAAATTCTGCCCCGAACCTCCTCCTTCACCGACTCGTGCAGGAGCGTATCCATACCGATATAAACCGGGGAAAGTGCCAGCCCCGCGATAAAGATCAATGGTGCCACCGGCGCAAAACTTTTCGAGGCTGCCAGCCCTGCCGCCACCAAGCCCATCAAAAGAAAGGAGAATAGGATTACCTTATGCTTTTTCAGCCGGTGACCCAATGCGCCGTAGACCAGGGAAGAAAGCAAAAGCCCGACCGAGCCAATTGCCGCCACATAACCAACCCCCTTTGTGCCCAAACCAACACCGCCCAATTCCCGGCTTGACTGAATAATCGGCACGTAGAGAACCACCACCGCCGCACCTAAAATAACCATCAAAAGGATTGATGAGTAAACAAAAACAACCGCCGGCTCACCTTTGACAACACGAAGCAGTTCCTTGACACTGTGAATCATCTTTGACTGCTCTTTGATGAACATCTCCACCTGTGCCGGTCCAGCCGGTGTCCTTACCCGGGTGTTGGTCAGTTTCTTGAAGATAAATAACAGCGCAACCACCGAGACAAAATAGGTGAAGGCATCAATGTAAAAACCTGCGGTCCAGGCAGGTCTGATCCCGAGCCGGTGCCAGCCTGACCAGTCAACAATCAAACCACCCAGTAACATTCCGGCAAATGTCGCCAGCCTGCCAATGATGTTTAAGAATGAGTTTGCACCCAAAACCTTATCCTGACCAACTAAATTGGGAATGATTGCCATCCTTGCGGTGTTGAAGAAAAGTCCGAACAGGAACACCAGAAAGGCAAGGAAATAAACGATAAGGAATTGACCGGTCAAAAGGGCAAGAAAGGGGATCAAAAGAACCAGAATGGTGCGACAGGAGTCGCAGGTAATCATCACCTTGCGCCGATCCCAGCGGTCAACCAGGACACCGGCAAGCGGACCAAAAAGCACCACCGGCAGGGCAACCACCACCGAAAGATAGGAAATCGCCTTCGCACTGTCCCAGCCAAATTTGGTCGTAAAATAAGCAATCATTGCCAAGAGCGCCATATAGTCCAGTTTGTCGCCAAAAAGGGAAAAGGCTTGAGATATTGAAAATATCATAAACTCCGGTATCCGCAAAACCGGCAAAAGCTGGCTACGGTTATTGCTCATTGGTCAGATGGACCCTTGGCACCGTATAGCGGGCGATTAGTTCCTCGTAAAACTCTTTGACCTTGAGCGCCACATTTTGCCAGGAGAATTCAAGCGCCCGCCTCCTGCCCATCTCGCCCATCCTCTTTGCCAGTTCTGGCTCCTTGAGAATTTTAATAATCGCCTTGGCTATTGCTGAAGGGTCTCGGGGAGGCACTAAAAAACCCTCCTTGCCTGAGGTAATTACCGTGCGATAACCGGTAATGTCTGATGCCACAACCGGGCGTCCAGTTGCCATCGCCTCAAGAAGAACAATTCCAAAACTCTCATAGCCGATTGCTGGGGAACAAAAAACATCACAGGTGCGATAATATCTCGGTCTTTGCTCCCCCGGTACCAACCCTGCCCAATGCACATGACTCTCCACCTCTTTATCGAGATAGTCCTTGTAAGAATAACCAAAAAGACCGGTGCCAACAACAACCAACTGGACATCTGGCACCTCCCGCACAATCTCAGGTAAAGCCATTAAAAGATACTTCAGCCCTTTCCGCGGCTCAAACCTGCCCAGAAAAAGAATCTTCGGTCTGCCATTATCCAGCTCCGGAATCGGCTCAACATTGGGTCGGAAAAAGTCGCAATCCACCCCGTTGGGAATAATTCGGTATTCACCGGGAAAATACTTGGCAGTTGAATCCCGCGCTGCAGTGGAAACTGCAATCAAACCGTGAATCGCCCGGAAGTAGGGAAGAAGAAGCGAGCGGCAAAGGGCATAACCAATACTTTTGTCATGGCTGGCATGAAAGGTGAAAACATTTATCGACTTGGAAACCCTCAGCGCAACCAAGGGGAGGGTGGGGGCGAGTGAGCCATGCAGGTGAATAACATCAAATTTTTCCTCTTCAAAGAATCTCTTCACCCGTGCCATTGGTCTGAAAGCGATGGGCACACGGGCAAAAGACTTGTTTGAGCGAATCACAAGTCCTCTCCCTATCCTCATCACCTGGTCCTCATCAGGCACCCTGTCTAGACAGGCAAGTGTCTTACCACCCACCCTGGTTGTCAAAATTTTGACTATATCACCTTGGCGTCTTAACTCCTTTGATAGGTGATGGATATGCTCGGCAATACCACCAATATAGGGATAGTAATTGTCCGAGACCATGCAGATGCGCATAATCAGGTGTTAGCGGTCGACGGGCTTTCGGTTGTATGCCTTGAGCCCGGCATTAAGAATCTCAACCGAACGGATTAAATCCTCACACTTTAAAACATAGGCAATGCGCACCTCATTTTTGCCCATTCCGGGTGTGGCATAAAAGCCGCTGCCTGGTGCGAGCATCACCGTCTCGTTGTCCAGGCTGAACTCATCAAGCATAAAGATGGCAAACCGCTCTGCATCGTCAACGGGCAGACCGGCAATAAGGTAAAATGCCCCTTTCGGTGGTAGAAACTTCACCCCCGGGATTTTCTTCAACTCTCCACAAAGCACATCCCGGCGTTTTCGATACTCGTGGCGCACCTCTTCAAAATATATTTTAGGTATCTTTGCCGCCTCCTGGGCTGCTAACTGGTCGATAGTGGGTGGGCAAAGACGTGCCTGCCCGAACTTGAGCATTGTATTCATAAACTCCTTATTGCGTGAGACGACGCAGCCAACCCTTGCCCCGCAGGCGCTGTAGCGTTTGGATATGGAGTCAACCATCACCGCCCGGTCTTCAATCCCTTTCAGGTTTAATACGCTTATCGGTACGGTCTCGTCATAAACGAACTCCCGGTAAACCTCATCCCCAATCAGAAACAGGTTATATTCAACCGCCAGTTGCCTTAAAATCTCCATTTCATCAGCAGTGTAAACCGCACCCGTAGGATTACTCGGATTCGAGAAAAGTATCGCCCTTGTCTTCGGTGTTATCAACTTGATAAAATCATCCTTCCCCGGAAGGGCAAATCCGTTTTCAGGTTTGGTAAGAATTGGTACCAGTTTCACCCCTGCCATAATGGCAAAGCCTAAGTAATTTGTATAAAAAGGCTCAGGCACTATCACCTCTTCCCCGGGGTCGCAGATTGCCTTCAAAGCAAAGGAAATTGCCTCGCTGCCCCCAGTGGTAACTAAAATATCCTCAGGTTGAACCCCGATGCCCGCATTTTGATAGTATTTAACCAAAACCTGAATATAACTCTTCAGTCCGGCAGAATGCCCGTATTCTAAGACCTTGATATTAACCTTCTTATAACCGTCCATTATCTCCCTTGGTGTCTCAATATCAGGCTGTCCAATATTGAGATGATACACCTTGATACCCTTCGCCTTTGCCTTTTCTGCATAAGGGACAAGACGCCGTATTGGGGAGGCTGGCATCAAAAGCGCCCGCTGGGAAAGTTTAACATCTGACACCTATGAACTCCTTTCTACCCCTATAACCTTAGTGACCTCCTCCTCTGTTAAAGGTCCAACCACACCCGCATAAAATCTATCCTCTGATAGGAGGAGGTCAATCAGTTCTATTACATCCCCAACTTTTAGGGAATTGTAAGCCTGGACAGTCTCATCAATGCCTGTTACTCTATCCAAGAGAAGATAGCTTCGTGCTAGGCGCAACATTCGGCTGGTTGAACTCTCCATTGCCAAAACTACCGCACTCTTGGTCATACTCCTTGCCCGTTCAAACTCCTCCATTTTAACCCTTTCCTGCCGCAAAAGTGCTATCTCCTCCCTTAAAACCGTTATGCATCGTAAAAACTTCTGGGCTTCTGCCACAAAGTAAATTCCTAAAACCCCGGTATCCTCGTAACCTTCCACAAAACTGCCAATTGAATATACCAGCCCCTCCTCCTCGCGCAAGCGCTGGAAAAGCCTTGAGGAAACCCCACCGCCAAGAGCGGTGTTGAGAACAGAAAGGGCATATCGCCTCGGGTCCTTGTAGGGGAATGTTGGCCAGGCAAGACACACATAAACCTGGGAAATATCCTTTCTTACCTGCGTAAGGGCTCTGAATGGCATCAGTGGCAGTTTTCCCCTAATTAAGGCTTGGGCTCCAGGGGGGTCAAACTTATCAAGCATCGCCACGAGGCGCTGGTGCTCAATGTCACCTGCTGCCGCAACCACCCCGCTCTTTGCGCCATAAAACGCCTGATAAAACCTCTGCAAGTCATCCCTGTTTAGCCGGGCAATAGAATTAACCGTTCCTAACACCGGCCTGCCTAAACTTTCCTCACCATATATCGCCTTCATCAACAGGTTGACTGCACAGGTCTCTGGGTCCTCTTCGTTAGTCCGAATCTCTTCACTAACCACCCCCTTTTCCTTGTCCAATTCCTCTTGGGCAAAAGCCGGCGCTTTTAAAATCTCCTGCATCAACCCAACCATGGGCTCAATCTCTTCTCTGGGAAACCGGCAGTAAAAACAGGTTATCTCTTTGTCGGTAAAACCGTTCATTTCGGCCCCATGAGACTCGACAAATATGTTAATGCTTTTGGCATTAAGCCGTTCTGTTCCCTTAAACACCATATGCTCAACGAGATGTGCAGTGCCCTCCTTGCCTTTGGGGTCATCCCTGCTTCCTATCCGATAGGCAAAACCCAAGGCAGCCGAACGCAGATACGGCAACCGCTCCGAAATAACAAACAAGCCACCCGGAACCCGGGTGGCTTCAATCCCCTGAAATTCAGAGTGCTCAGCAATCATCTATTCGCTGCACTTTGACTTTAATGCCGGGTCCGCCGGTGAGGACCACGGCTCGTAACCCCTCTACTTGGCTGGCGCCTTTCTGCCCTACCAGAATCACCTGAAACCGGAATCTCACCCCGCTCCTCCATCGCCTTGCGCCGTGAAAGGTTTATCCTGCCCTGCTCATCAATCTCTACAACCTTCACCCAGACCTTGTCCCCGACCTTCACCGCATCTGTTACCTTACTGTATCTTTCCGGACCGAGTTGAGAGATGTGAATCATCCCCTCCTTACCTGGAAGTATCTCCACAAAGGCACCAAAGTTCATAACCCGCGTAACCGTTCCTTGATAAATCTTACCAACCTCCACCTCAGCAACCAGCGACTCCACCCACTCCTTTGCCTTTTGCAATCCCTCAGGATTGGTGGCGGCGATCGTTACTGTACCGTCATCCTCAATGTCAATGGTTGTGCCGGTCGCCTCAATAATCTTGCGAATCGTCTTGCCTCCCGGACCAATCACCGTGCCAATCTTATCCCTCGGGATCAAAATTGAAACAATCCTTGGCGCGTAGCGGGAAATCTCAGGTCTTGGGCGATCAAGAACCGAGTTCATAATCTCTAACACTTTCATCCTCGCCAGATTTGCCTTATGCATCGCCTCATGCAGGATTTTGTACGGAATACCCGGCAGTTTCAGGTCAAGTTGAATCGCCGTGATTCCGTCCTTGGTGCCGGCAACCTTGAAGTCCATATCGCCGTAATGGTCCTCATCACCAATTATGTCGGTCAGAATCTCATACCTCTCA
>JBDRUF010000056.1 GCA_039801245.1 candidate division WOR-3 bacterium | reverse complement strand
ATTATCCTGAGACCGACACCACGCGTGGCAACATAGGCGTAATCAGCAACCGAAAGGCAAAATGCCCAGGTGTGATAATATCCAGCCTCAACCGGATTCCTCGGGTCAGATACATCTATGACCCTCAAGTCTGTTAAATCAGCAACATACAGGTAATCACCAGCAATCGCAACATCCAGGGCATTACCAGGTGTGTCATAATAACCGACTTCAACCGGGCTTGTCGGGTTGGAGACTGAGATAATGCGCACACCGGCATTGTCATCCGCAACATAGGCATAATCACCTTTCAGCACAATATTACGGGCATAGCCGGGTGTGTTATAACAACCAACCTCAACCGGGTTTGTCGGGTCGGAGACGGAGACGACTCTCAGACCGGCTTCCCAGTCCGCAACATAGGCATAATCACCACCGACAGCCAACCCTAAAGCAAGACCTGGTGTGTCGTAATAGCCAACCTCATATGGATTTGTCGGGTCAGCAACAGAGATAATCCGCAAACCAGCATTCTCAGCAGCAACATAGGCATAATCACCACTGACAACAACATTAAAAGGGTGATGAACATAACAACAGCCCAGTTCAATCGGATTTTGCGGGTCCTCAACAGAGACAATCCGCACTGTATCAATCTCATCCGCAACATAACAATATTGTTGAGAAACCGCCACAGCATAAGCCAAACCCGGAGTGTCATAGTAACCAACCTCAACCGGGCTATTGGGCTCAGCAACAGAGACAATCCGCAAACCGCACTTCCCACCAGCGATATAGGCATAATCACCGGACACGGCAACATCATATGCCCAGTCAGTGGTTACATAAAAGGCAACCTCATAGGGATTTGTCGGGTCGGAAATTGAAATCACTCGTAAACCGGAATAGCCATCCGCAACATAGGCATAATCACCGTAAATCCCAACATTACGAGCACTGCCAGCTGTGTTACAATGACCAACCTCAACCGGGTTTGTCGGGTCGGATACCAAGATTACCCGCAGCCCATCATCACGATTGGCAACATAGGCATAGTCGCCAGAGACTGCAACACCATTTGCTATGTTTGGTGTCAAACAATAGCCAACCTCAACCGGGTTTGTCGGGTCGGAAATATAGACAATTCTCAGACCGGCCTCCCAGTCCGCAACATATGCATAATCACCTCTCACCGCAACATCAAGAACCCCATCCGGGGTTTGAAGACAACCAACCTCTACAGGATCGAAGGGGTCTGAGACCGATATCACCCTCAAGGCAGAATACACATCACCAACATACGCGTAGTCACCCACCACCGCAACAGCGCAGGCCTCAGCAGGGGTGTCACAATAGCCAACCTCAACCGGATTTTGGGGCTCGGCAACTGAAATCACCCTTAGACCAGCGGTCTCAGCAGCAACATAGGCGTAATTATCAGACACCGCAACATCCAGAGCCGCACCAGGAATAGTTAGCGAACCGAGTTTTACCGGCGAGACAGGGTTGTTAACATCCCAGATTTCCAGACCCGCTTTATCAGCGGCAACATAAAGACGGTTTGCCTGATAAAATAGACCCTGAACCTCGCCTTTGGCTTTAATCGCTTCAGAAATCTTTACCAGCGAATCCGGCCTGGTTATATCAAAGACAATGACCCCGTAACCTGAGCCAAGAAAAACAAGGTTTCTTTCCGTGTCAAGTGCTATCGCATAAGCAGGACCAAATGGCCAAGAGCCGATCTGCCGGCAGTTGAGCGAATCCTGACCAAAGACAACGCCAAGACCCATCACCAGAAGGAGAAGTGAATTACGCATAATACCTCCCTTTTTTACTATCACTATTATAACCACTTTCTCTACCTTTGTCAAGTATCAGGATGGATTTTGTTGTATCTCGCTGTTTTTCAAAATCTTAGAAAAAATCACAATGAAATTTGGGGCAGGTCCCCTCCACCACCCCCATTGTGGCACCTGTTAGAGGGTTGTCAGGATTGGCGAATTTTCAGCGCAATTCCCTTAAAGCCTGCCTTGCCTTGTCAAAATCCGGGTCAAGGCTAAGAACCTTTTGCCAGAGATAATGGGCGGAATCGGTCTTGCCCTCGTAGTAATAGACCAGACCGAGATGGAAAAGCGCCATCGTAAATGTCGGGCTTACTTTCAGCGCCTGTTCATAACAGCGCCGCGCCTGTGCCAGATCCCTTTTAGAGAGGTTGATATTGCCCAAGTTGTTCCAGGCTTCAACACCATACGGGTCAAGTTCAACCGCCCTTTGAAACATCACTTCAGCCCGATTCAGTTCATTGGCACTGGCAAAGACATTGCCGGCAATGCCATAACTATCAGCCTCGTCCGGATGGAGCCTGACCGCGGCTTCGGCAATCTGTTTTGCCTCATCAATACGGTTCTGTTCGAGTAGCATTGTCGCCTTTAAGGAAAGGATGTTCGTTGCCGAATCAAGGAGAAGCGCCCGGTCAATCTCCTTTTGCGCCAAGGTGAATTTTCCCTGACTGTAATAGCCCATTGCCGCGGTAAAGTGATTCTGCGCCGGGTCGGTCTGCCTGCCGGTTCCAAAAAGGTCCAGGTTAAAAATAACAAAGGAGGAGATGGTAATCAAAAGGGCAATTTTCCTTTCCTTTTTCTCCTGTTGAGCAAACAATCGCACCGCCTGAACCGCAAAGAGAAAATAGAAGGGCAAAACCGGCAAGCGGTATCGGGCGGTGATGAAAAAGAAAACAAAGGAAAGCATATAAGAGAAAAGGAAGAGATAAACCGGCATAAGTCTTCGCCACTTCTTGCGAGTAAGGTAAATTCCGGCAAGCGCAAGCGGAAAGAGAACCCCAAAAGGAAACTTAAAGAAAGGGGTATTGAACCAGAGGAAATTGAGCAATGTATAGCGCTTGAAAAAATACTTGTCGCGGTTGTTTGAAACCTCATAACCAGAAAACCAGAGATAAAACTTGCGCAGGGTGAGATAAAGCGCCTTGAGCGGGCTTCTCCTCCAGAACTCTAACCCCTTTTTCAGCCAGAACCGGTCAATCTCATAACCCCTGAGCTGTCTGCCCGCTTCGCTCTCGGCAATTCTCTTGACATCATTATAGCCACCCCACCAGGTTCCCCTGGTGCCAGGAACAATTGCGGTCGTGCCGTCAGAATACTCATTGTTGCCGATATAAAAGTTTGTCCCTGCCTGCCAGGCAATAAGGACAAAACTTTTGCTTTTGACATAGTTGCGCGCGGTTACCGGTAAAATCGGGACAAAAGCAGCACCGAGAAATATTGCGCTGCGTCTGAGCCACCCCTTGCGGTTCTGAAAAAAGAACCATATTGGCAAGACAAATACAAACAAAAGCACATTCGGACGGGCAATTGCGCCCAGACCAAAGAAAAGACCGGCAAGGGGCAGATAAAACCATTTCTCATCTCGGTGGCAAAAGAAGAGAAAACCGCCGAGCAAAAGGAAGACCAAAAGAACCGGGATAAGAAGTTCGCCATCAAAGTAGATGAACAAGGGGTAAAATGCCATCAAAAGCCCGGCAATAAAACCACTGCGCCCGTCAAAGATTTTTCTGCCGATAAGGCACAAAAGCACACAACTAACACTGCCCAAGACCGCCTGAATTAACCGGGCAATAAAGAGATTGACACCAAAAACCTTATAGATTAAGCCGAGGAAAAATGGATAAAGCGGTGCGCGGAAATAGGCATCCTGAATAAATCAGCATTGCGGGCAATTGCCAGAGCCCACTGATGATGGTAAAGGCTATCCATCTGCGGTGAAAAGAAGAGCGGGTCATTCTGCCGTGCCTGCAAAAGATAAAGGATGCGCACCAAAAGCGCAAGAGAAAATATTACCACCAATTGCCACCAGTGCTGATTCCTTCTCTTCCTTTTTGCTTTTGGTGCCATCTCTTTTCAGTATCACATTACCCTCTATTAAGTCAAGCCCTGAATTATCCATTTCCCTTGATTCCTGTCTTGGGCATTTTATAATTTAAAAAATGAGTATTGCTGAGAACCTGCGCCTTGTAAAAGAGCGCATCAAAACCGCCTGCGAAAAGGTCAACCGCAACCCTGATGAAATCAAACTGGTGGCGGTGTCAAAAAACAAGCCGGTCGAAATGATTGTTGCGGCGATTCAAGCAGGCATAACCTGTTTCGGTGAAAACCGGGTCCAGGAGGCGCAGGCAAAAATTCCCCAGATAAATGCTTCAGTTGAATGGCATCTTGTTGGCAATCTCCAGACGAATAAGGTGAAAAAGGCACTGGAACTCTTTCACATCATTGAGAGCGTGGACTCCCTGCATCTTGCCCTTGAGATTCAGCGCCGCTGCGAACAGCAAAACAAGAACATTCCGATTCTGATTGAGGTCAACACATCTGGCGAACCGACAAAGCATGGTGTCCAGCCTGAGGGTCTTTTTGACTTGATAGAAGAGGTGCTAAAACTTCCCCGCCTCCAACTTCAGGGACTGATGACCATTGGTCCAGGTCTGGCGGTGGAAGAGCCAGAGGCTTCAAGAGCCTGTTTTCAACTCCTTGCCCGGTTACGGTCAGAGGCGCAAGACCGTTTTGGCATCGCCCTCCCCCATCTCTCAATGGGAATGAGTTCAGATTTTATCATTGGCATTGAAGAGGGTGCGACCATCATCCGCATCGGCACCGCTCTTTTTGGACCGAGATAGCCCCTTGGATAGCGCAAGGTTTCTCCAGTTGGTGGAAGAGGAGGTTAAAAACCTGCCCGAGTTCTTTTCCAAGAGGCTAAAAAACCTCAGTGTGATGGTTCTGCCTCTGGCGCCACCAGAACTAACAGAAAACCTTAAGAGAGACCCCTGGTCAATCCTTGGTGTTTATCAGGGCGTTCCTTATAACCGCCGCGGACCATTTTATGGCAATGTCCTGCCCGATACCATTATCATCTTTCAAAAGCCGATTGAAGCTCGGTGCCAGAATGAAGAGGAGATAAGAGAATTGGTGCGCCGGGTAACGATTCACGAGATTGGTCATTACTTCGGGCTTTCTGACGAAGAGCTTTACCGCCTGGAAAGGGAAAAATAAAAGGGGATCTAAAAGACCCCCTGATGTATCTTCTTATTAGCCTTTAGCGGTTGATAACCAGTTTCTGAGTTGCCGAGCCTGCTGGGCTTTCCAGCCGTACAAGATAGATTCCGGTGGCAAGCGATTTCAGGTCAAGCGGCATCCTGCCTGAGCGGGCATTGTCAGTCGCATACAGTTCGCGCACAAGTCTGCCGGTGGCATCATAGAGAGCGAGGTTGACACGCGTTACTGCCGGCACCTGCCAGTGAACCACAACCTGGTCTTTTGCCGGGTTGGAGAACCTCAGACTGGCATTGCGCAGATTCGGGTTATAACCCTCTTCCACACCAACCCCGCCCTGCGCCGAAGCCGAGATGAAGAACTCACCATTGGTCCAAGGCATCCAGGAACCAGGGCTGCCATAAAAACTGCGCCCATCTGAGGTGTCATCAGCGCAGGTTGATGGATGACCAGAAAAGTGAACCGGCGCAACCGCCACATAGAACTCACCAGATGTAAATATCAGCATTGAATCCAGGTCGTAAGCCACAATCCTGCCTGGAGTACCGGGGTTTGCCTCAATCTCTGGCGATTCATACAAAAGTGTTGTTCCGTCCTCGGCATAGATTTTGAACCGGAATGAGGAATCTGGCCAAGGATAATTCGGATGCAGGTAGAACTGACTCCTGACCCTGGTTACACCAACAGGATACTGCAGACCGAAGTTTGCCGGATTGAACTTGGTTGCACGCTCTGGTCCTGCCCAGGTGAGCCAGCGGAGGTTGTTATAGTTGGCATACTCAATCCAGCGGGCAATACCTAAGTCATAGATGATGGTGTCATCTGCAGGGTATTCCTCCCCTGCCGCCTCGGTCCAGACAAAGATGCGATAAGCACCAGTGACATTGGGGACGCGCCACGCCGGTGAGAAATTCATTTGCTGGGTCTGACCACGGTTCAGATTAGCACTGGTGAGCATCGTGTCATCATAGGTATAACCCTGCGGTCCGGTGATGTGAAGGTACACCGGTGTGCCTTGAGGTAATGGGTTCGTGCCGAGGTTCTTAATGGTTGCGCGGATGTTCAGGTTGATGTTTGGCAGGGTATCAAATGGCATTGCGGATGCAAAGTAAAGTGTTGCCGCATCAGTTGCCGGCGGGTCCCATTCCACAACAGAACGAATCAGCCATTCACCCCTTCTGGTGTCCTCGGCAAAACTGCCGCCGCTATAGGACCACATCCGATGAGAAGGTGCATTGTTCGCCGCATCAATGGAGAGCCCTGGACAGATTGGATAGGAGTCAACCTGCACATAGAAGATGTAGTAATTAGTACCGACAATCGGTTCACCGATAGGAATATAGTTCCACTGCCCACGCGTAATGTTCAATGTGTCGGAATGCCAAAGTTCTGTTCCTGGTGAACCACCTGGTCCATCATCAGCAAAAACCTTCACCATTGCCCGGGTACCACCAGGCACAGGCCAAGAGGAGTAAAAGTGAATCAAGGCACCGGTCAAGGTAAAACTACTCGCCGGGCTGATGAACTTCACTCCCCAACCGCTGCCTGCCTGATTCCACGCCCAGGCACTTGCCGGCATATTGTCATCGTACTTGAATGTGTCCACCACCGAGAAGAACGGTTCGGGTGCCGGTGGAAATATTCCCGGTTCCGGATTGGGAATTTTGTATTGAAATGTTGCGCTCGGGCTCAGCCAGACTTCTGTGCCCGCAAGCGCCAGTCCGACTGCAATAGTCAGACAAACCAACGCTACTTTACGCATCACTGCTCCTTTCTTTAATTGCCTCCAATCATCACATTTCGCCGGTTACAATTTAACCGACAATTAATATTATATAAATCAGCTTTTAAAGTCAAGAGGTTTTTTCAATACGCTCTTTTGGGTAATGTTGACACCTGTTTTAAAATGATTAATATTAAAGCTTGTGAATGGACCGTTTGGTTGCCCCTGGCTTACATTCACCGCTGTGCTGGTGGCACTTGGTGCTATCATCGCTGCACTGGTGTGGGCGTTTTTTGTCCACTTTGAGGATTAATAATGAATCCAGCCCTGATTTACGCGCTTGTCCTTTTTCTTTACCTTGCCACCCTGTTTATTATCGGTGTTATTACCAGTGCCCGGATGAAGCGCTCGGCAGAAGGTTTTTATTTAGGCTCGCGCACGCTCGGACCGTGGGTAACATCATTTTCATTTGTTGCCGCCTATTTCTCTTCGGTTGTCATCATCGGCGGTGGTGGCTTCGGCTATAAATATGGGATGGCAACACTTTGGATTGGCGCCACCAATGTCCTTATTGGCACCCTACTTGCCTGGATTGTGTTAGGCAAAAGGACACGTGCGCTTACCGCCCGGCTCAATTCCATAACCCTGCCTGACCTGTTTGCCAAGAGATACAACTCACCAGAATCAAGATTTTATTCTGCGCTCATCATCGGCATCTTTCTTGTCATTTACAGCGTCTCGGTTCTTCAAGGAATGGGTCATTCTTTTGCGGTGCTGATGGATTTACCCTACATTTATGGTCTCTTGATTTCCGGGGTTATCATTATCGTCTATGTGGCGTTAGGCGGTTATCTTGCTGTTGTCTGGACCGGTTTCTTCCAGGCGTGGATAATGATATTGGGGCTGTTGATTCTTACCTTCGCCTCAATAAGTCGCGCCGGAGGTTTGAACCAGCTCTTTGTCCGGCTCGGGACGATTGACAATGGCAAGTTTCTCCAGACGCCAGGTGTCTGGGGCTGGGCAGGGCTTTTGTCCTATTGCGCGATTGTTTCCTTCGGAGTTTGGGGAATGCCGCAACTGGTCAGCCGGTTTTACTCCATAAAAAGTGTCAAGGTATTAAAACTGGGCACGGTCCTGGCGACAGCAGGTGCAGCAATGGCGCTTTTGCCTTATTTCAACGGTGCGACAAGCCGGCTGTTTTTCCCTAACCTTGCCAATCCTGACCAAGCGATTCCCAACTTAGTGAAGTCCTCGCTTACACCCTTTGCCGGTGCCATCTTCCTTACCGGTGTGGTTGCTGCGGGAATGTCAACCTTTGCTGCCATTTTAATCACCGCTGCCAGTGCGATTGTCAAAGACCTGACCCGGGACAGTTTTGGCGTCAAGTTGAATCCAGAAAAAGAGGTGCTAATCTCACGCCTGGTTGCCGCAGGAGTAGGCATTGTTGCGTTCATCGTGGCGATAAAGCCACCGGCGATGATTTTGGTTATAACCGGTTTTGCCTGGGGGGTTATTGCCTCAACCACACTCTGGCCCTATCTCTTCGGACTTTACTGGCAAAGGGCAAGCCGTCCTGCAGCATTCTCATCAATGCTTGCCGGTTCCCTGACCGCGCTCACCTGGATGGCTTTAAAAAATCCGTTCGGGATTCACGGGTTTATACCGGGAATAGTCATCAGCCTTCTATTCTTTGTGTTGGTTACGATGGCTTTTCCGCACAAAAGCATTAGAAAAGGAGTAAAAAAATGAACAGGATTGGATGGACAATTTTTGCCTTCGGTCTATTTACGCTCGCTTTTGCTCAACCCCTGACCGAAGGAAAGTTTACACTTCTTCCTCGAACCGAATGGAGTTTCGCCGAGTCAACCCATCACTTTGATGTTCGTTTTTACCGGATCGACCTTGATTTACCTATGAACTCCGGGGCAATGAACGCCCACTGCCGAGTTGAACTCATTGCCCGTCATGACCATTTTGATACCTTCAGCCTGCACTTTGTTAATCTTGTCTGCGACTCGGTTAGTCGGGAAGGCAATGTCTGCGACTTTACTGCGGGAAGTGGCAGACTCCTGATCGACCTTGACCAGGAATTCAACAATGGCGAGTCGCTTGCAGTTGACATCTATTACCATCGTAATTCCGGTACCCAGAACCGTGGTTTTTATTTTTATCCCCGTGGCACCTCGGGTATCCCTCACGCCGTCTGCTATTCCACCACCGAACCTGCCGATGCCCGCTACTGGTTTCCCTGTTTTGATGAGCCGTGGGACAAGGCGGAACGCGGCTGTCAGGTCAATATCACCACACCGGACTCAATGTCCGGCTGCTCCAATGGCGTTCTTGACAGTATCACGATTGCTGGAGGCAAAAAAACCTCTTGGTGGACCCATCGCTATCCCATCAGCACCTATCTTGTCACCTTTGCCGCCTCCAAATGGGCAAGCTTCAAGGAGTGGTTTTATCCAGCACCTGGTGAATCACTCTATGTGCAGAACTTCATATGGCCTGAGGACTCCACCCGGGCAGTAAATGCCTTCCGTAATATTCTTGATATGCTTGCCTTTTTCTCCGACTCGCTCCGCTATGGACCCTATCCATTTGCTAATGAAAAATACGGTCATGTGGTTGTCTATCCATTTCAATGGGGTGGAATGGAAAATCAGACCCTAACAATGGTTCACCGCTACTGGATTCAGGTGGGCAACGACAATGGCATTGCCCATGAACTCTCCCATCACTGGTGGGGTGATATGGTTACCTGCCTTGACTGGCGCAACATCTGGCTCAATGAGGGTTTTGCCACCTATTCGGATGAACTTTACACCTGGCACCAGCGTGGTCTTAATGCCTTTTACGACCAGATACGCTCCCGCGCCCGCGACTACTTTGAAGAGGAGTCAACCGATACCCATCCGATTTACGCGCCGCCACCAGGTCATGAGTTTGACTGGGGGCACTCCTATTGCAAAGCCGGCTGGATTCAGCATATGCTCAGATATGTGATGGGCGATACTACTTGGGATCAACCGGGTATTTTCTTTGCCACCCTGCGCGCCTATGGTGAGAGCCTGAAATACGGTAATGCCAGCACCGATGATTATCAGCGCATCTGCGAAGGTATGACCGGTCTTGACCTAAATTGGTTCTTTGACGAATGGGTTTATAGTCTTGGTTATCCGATTTATACACTCGGCTGGCAGGCAAATCAAATTCAGGATTCTTGGGAACTCATTGTTGACCTTTCACAAAATAATATGTCTGGCGCACCCGAGATTTTCCACATGCCGGTGGAAATCAAGGTCAATTTTACCAGTGGCGATACCATTATCCGCTACCAAGTTGCAGAAAATCCACAGCGCAACCGGTTCATTTTTGCCGATCAGCCCCTAAGTGTTGAGTTTGACCCGAACGAATGGATTCTTGATGTCAACACCGTCACCGTTGGCATTGCCTCTGACAGCGAAGGCAAGCCGATTTCAGCTCATCCAGAACTGAAACTCGGCGCCAATCCGGTGTGGAGAAGCCTTTTGATAAATTATACCTTGCCCAAGCCAGCAACAATATCCCTAGAGATTTTTGATGTAAGCGGTAAGAGAATAAAGTGCCTTAAGGCTGGTAAGCAAACTCAAGGCAACCATTCCTTAACTTGGGAGTCTAATAAATTGCCGGCAGGGATCTATTTTCTGACCTTGAAAACAGAAAAAGAAAAGTTAGTAAGAAAATTTATTATTTGTAACTAAAGGGGTAAAAAGGGTTATTCCGATTCAGGTACTAAAATCAGTTCAATCCCCTGTTCCCGGAGTTTTATCTTCAGTGGCTCAGTAAGAAACATCACCCGAAACCGCTGCCAGTGTTTGAACTCATCGGGAAAGTTTAAAAGGACCCTCCGGAACCTACTAAAGGCTCTATCACTTTTTATCGCCGCTTTCAGCCTTGCCTTTAGGTCGGGTCTTTTGACCGTTTCAACAAAACGATTCATCATCTCGCGCCCATGCCTTGAAGTCTGAGGCATAATCCTCACAAAACGGGCAGGCTCTGCCTTTATTTGCGTAAGAATCGCTTCACGGTTATAACTAAACACCGGTATCACATCACCGGTCTCAAGGTCGAGATAATGAGAAATATCCCGCATCTGGTTAGTGAGTGCAAACAGGATGTCCCGTTCAAGAACTATTAACTTTCGCACGGATAATTGTATGCCTATTTAGCCGTGGGTCAACTTGGCTAACGCCAGTAAAAGGGCTCATCAGTAATAAAGTAGAACTGTTTGTTGTACACCCCCAACCAACCGGAACCGAACTTACACACTGGACCAACGAGTTTACTTGCCCATTCTTTTAACCTGAGCACCCTCCATTCGCCATCCTGCAGTGCTGCAAAACTTTGACCAGAACCACCGCCTGTACCCGGTACAAAATACCCATAGGCAACCAAGGTATCGCCGACATTGAAAAGTTGCAATCTCCCTGCAGCGAGCACCTCCTCCTTGGAAAACCATTCCTGATAAGGAAAAGGGGTAGCGGTTAAGACAAATGAATCACTTCGGGCAGGGTAAAGCGCATAGTACCGGCTCGGTCGCAAGGAAGGATATTCGCCCAGAACCAGCACCGGTGCGCCGGGATAATCCTCAAGCCTTGCTGAACCTAAAAACGAAAATTTCATCCCTTGTTCCCAATCGGGCAGCTCAATCGCTTTACCTCTCTGTCTCAACTCGGTGTCAATTATCTGCCAGACTCGGATAACCTCTTTTCTGTTAGTGGAATCGGCTATCTGTTCCAGTGTAACCAGTTCCATAAATCCGTCCAGTTCCATATCCGCGCATAACGCATCAATAACAACACCAT
>JBDRUF010000055.1 GCA_039801245.1 candidate division WOR-3 bacterium | reverse complement strand
TTTAGCAGCCCGCACATTTTGCCAGACCTTTGGTGTTTCGCCCCAGCGACCAGAAGAGAAATAGATAAAATTTGCCGGTAGATGCACGAGGAGAGAAAATAGAGTCAAAAATGGCAACGCCCTCAAACTGAAATTATTGGGTGCGCTTTTAATACCGATGGCGCTAAAGAGGATGAGAGCTGGTAAGGCCTCACTCCAGTATTTCGGACCCCAGGGTGTAATCCCATGAAACCAGTAAAAACAATAGGCAACAATCAGACCTAACGCTGGTGCCCAGAAGAACCACAGCCTTTTCGATTCGGAACGAATGATGCCGGGGAAAAAGAACATTAACGATAAAAACAGCCAGCCAAACAGTTGCAATGAGAGGACAAATATATTGTAGGCAAGGTTTAAAAACATCTTTAATGGTGAATGACCGGGGAGATTAAAGGTTGGGGCACCGTAATCTAACGAAAAGCCGATCCCATGATACTTGCCCATTAACTGATACGGAAATGTGAGCCAGTTGCCGGTTAGGGACCGGTTATAATAAAGATGGAGGAGCACCATTATTAGACCACCAACAAAGAACAGGATTAGGCAAAGGTCAAGAATCCTCACCCTGCACCTCTCCTTAATGACAAACAGGATTATCGGGATGCCTATGCCGATGGCGGTATAGGGGCGGGCGAGAAATACCATGCCCAGGCTTAATCCTGCCAGAAATGCCCAGCCGCAGATGGTTTTTAGTTCTTGGTTTTTAGTTCTCGGTTCAGCAGCACTGAGTCTTGACATTTTAGTCAGACCGTAGAGTGCAAGAATGGTAAAGAATGTTGAGGTGATGTGGAATTCGTGAGAGGCAAACAGAAATAGCATCCAGGGTGAAGTGACTGCCAAGAGCAATGCAATCCTGGCGGTTTCTTTATCAGTATACTCCTTTACAAGCTGGTAAAATAGGATGATGCCAATTGTTCCTAAAATCGGACCGCAAAGCCAAGAGGTGCCAAGAAGATAAAATGGTAGGAGTATTAATGAGTGACCAGGTGAGGTATAGGAAAACCATTTTCCTTGATAAACGATGGTAGGTGTGGCAAAAAAACGGAAATCAGGTGGTGCAGGTGCAAACAGTCTACCTTGGGCGAAGATTTTTGCCTGAAAGAATGGCCATACTGCATCACCCATCGGAATTTTATTGAATCCGAAAAGGGAAATAAGGAGAGTTAAAAGCAAAAAGAAGACAGGAGCGATGACGGGCGTCAAAGGATGGGCAAGCCACCAGGCTTTAATACAATTTAACACCCGGGTTATCCGGGGATTTTTGCTCAACTTGAGCCAGACAAGGAAAAAAGGCAGCGCAATAATTCCTCGCAGGAGATGCCCGATGTATAACTTGATAACCATATTTTTAAAAAATGGGGTTAGGTAGAAGATTTGATTGCCACAGACAATCACCCCGAAGGCGAGCAGGAAAGCGAGGAGAACTATTATGTTATAGGCGCTTTTAACTAATCCCCGCGGCATGGGAGAACATAGCAAACTTCTCCTGATAATCAACAGTTGAAACCGATTGTTAAGATGTTATAATATTAATAATTTAATGGTCAATTGCCAGCCGCAACCCGTGATCTCAATTGTTTTTGTCAATTATAACTCGGCTGACTTTCTCGAATGCGCGCTCCAAAGCCTTTCCTCATCCGAACTGGACAAGGAGGTGATTGTCGTGGACAACGCTTCAAACGAGCGAAAACGGCTTATTGATTTATGCCAAAAACATCACGCCCTCCTGGTGTTGTTAAAAAGGAATCAAGGCTATGGGAGAGCCGCAAATCAAGGGTTTCGTTATGCCCGAGGAAGATATGTGGCGGTTGCCAATCCTGATATTCAATTTCTGCCGCTGGCGTTAACCAGGCTGGTCAGTTTTTTAGATACCCATCCCGAGGCGGGAGTTGTCTCGCCGCAACTCCTTTATCCGGATTTAAAACCCCAGCCTTCCTGTCGGAGGTTTCCGAAGCTGCGTTATGTACTGGCAGGCAGGCGCTCGCCCTTGTTGAGGCTCTTTCCCCGTTTCGCACCGGCAAGGGAGTTTTTATATCTTAACTTCTTAGGTCAAGAATCACAAACATCAACCGGTTCTGCAGTTCCGGTTGATGCGGTTATCGGCACGATGATGCTATTCCGAAGAGAGGCACTTGAGGCGGTAAAAGGTTTTGATGAGACCTACTTTATGTTCGCTGAAGATTTGGACATCTGTCAACGCCTGCGTGATCAGGGTTGGGAGGTTTTTTTAGAACCCAGGGCAAATATTATTCATCACTATGGTGGCGTGCGCAGGCGGTTCCGCCGTTTTACCGAGTTCCAGCGTATAAAGGGGCTCCATAGATTCTTCACCCAGAGGGTAGGGAAATTAAAAAGGGTTCTTTTGACCGTCGGTTTTGCCGGGTATTACTTTGTTCTTGAGGCGGTGGGTCTTTTGGGTTTAGGGGAGTTTGAGTACTCCTGGCAAGGGAAGAGAAGATGAGACGACTGAAAGGAATGCTTTCCATAATATTCCTGATTGTGGCAGATGTGGTGGCGATGCTTGGTAGTTATTTTCTGGGTTATCTGGTTCGGGCGATTTGGGCAGGTGGCAGTCCTATAGGAGAATTGGCAGCGACAACGCTTCTGAGCCGGATATATCTGGTTTTGGTCTATCCTTTTGTGTTCGCATATGAGGGGCTCTACACAAAAAGACTGACCGACTGGGAGGAACGCCGGCGCTGTCTAAGAGGGGTGATAATTGGGAGTGCCCTTCTCACCATTCTCCTATTTATGTTCCGGCTCTGGATATTTTCCCGGTTTGTTGTGCTCCTGGCAGTTCCTTTCGGGATTTTGCTCGTGCCACTATTCCGAACCGGTCTCAAACGGGTGCTGGTGAGAATGGGAATTTTCCAGCAGCCGCTGGTGATTGTTGGCTCTGAAGAGGCAAGTCGGGCCTTTGAGGCTGAGATTTCAAAACACCAAACAATGGGATATTCAATCGTTAAACATATTGTTTGTGAACAACCGGATGAGGATATCACCGAACTTTTAGACAGAGCCGAAGTTCCTTCAGGGGCACTGGTAGTGGTGCTGGCTGATTCTTTTACTGAGGAGGGCCTAAGAAGGATATTTAATTATGCTGAGCGCCGTTTTGGTGAGCTGATGGTCCTGCCCAGTGCGAGCCTATTGGCAAGTTCAACAGCCGATGTTGAGCAGGTTGGGAGTCTCTTGGTTTTGAAATACCGTTACAATCTCTTACGACCCCTCAACATCTGGACAAAGCAGGTTTTTGAATTTATGGCGAGCCTTCTCCTGATGCTACTCCTTTTGCCGCTATTCGGGCTTTTGGCGCTTTTGGTAAAAATTTCATCTCCCGGACCGGTGTTCTTCCGGCAGCAACGGATTGGTAAAGGAGGTAGGGTTTTCACCTGTCTAAAGTTCCGCACAATGTATCAGGATGCAGAGGCGCGGTTACAAGATATCCTTGGTAAAAATCAGGCGATAAGAGAGGAGTGGGAAAGGTATGCCCGTATCACTGATGACCCGCGAGTAACCCCACTTGGCAGATTCCTGCGTCGTTTCAGCCTGGATGAACTGCCCCAACTGATTAATGTCATCCGAGGAGAAATGGCGGTGGTTGGACCAAGACCCTATCTACCGAGCGAACTCGACCGGGTCGGAGGTTACATCGGAACGATTGTGCGGGTGCGTCCGGGTCTCACCGGACTTTGGCAGGTGTCCGGTCGGGCAGAACTGCCTTTTCACGAACGGATGGTCTTAGATGAGTACTACATTAGAAACTGGTCATTGTGGCTGGATTTTTCCATCCTGGTCAGAACGATAAAAGCGGTTTTGTCAGGGAGAGGCGCTTATTGACCGTTGGCAATGTATGGATAATATGAAAATTAAATGATGGTAATCATCATATTTTCTTTTCTTTGCGCTAACTTCGGGAACTGGCAGACATTTACAAATACAAACTTCATCACCGACATCTGTGGCAACGACTCGGTACTGAATATTGCTACGGCTGGTGGGGTGACGATAGTAAGGACCAGACCAGAGCCAACTCCTATCAGGACATTTGTTCATACTGACGGGCTGGGAGTAAACCGTTGTCTGAGCATCTATCAGGACTCAGATGATAATCTCTGGATTGGAACCGATGGTGCCGGTTTAGCGGTAATTCCTAAGGATTCAACCCGCGCACTTTTATATCGCCAGCATGACCTCCCGTTAAAGGTGAGGGTTGTGGTTGGGGAGAGTAATAGAATTCTCTGTGGCACTGAACAAGGGCTTTATGTGCTTCATCTTGCAGGGACGCCACTGGAGTTCAATGATGATGTAATTGAGTATTATAACTATTCTCGCGTCCGCGAGCTTTTAAGCGACCGCATTCTTTCCCTTTTGGTGACCGACAGTTTTTACTGGGTTGGCACCAACTTAGGTCTTAGTTGTGTTGACCGGTATTTCAGGCACTGGCGTCCTTTCCGGCGACCTTTGGGCGACTCGGTTTCAGCCTTGGTATTTTTGCCCGATGCAAGGGTTGTTGCCGGTACCGAAGCCGGGTTGGTGATAGGTGATACTGCTGGTTTTATCCCGCTGCTGATTTTTCCCCAGACAAAAACGGTCAGGGACATGGTGGCTCAAGGATATGATATTTATCTGGCTACAAGTGATACTCTTTTCAAAATTGACACGAGCGGTTGTGCCCAGCCTGTTTTGGTGGGTGATGTGCGGGCTATCTGGATTGGCGAGACCTTCTGGGTCGGGCTTGGAGGTGGCGAAGCCTGGGGTTGGGGGTTGCGTTATCTGCGTAGCGGTCAATCTTGGCAAAGCTTCTCCTTTAACTGCATCAGTTCGGGTGAAATCAGTGATTGTGCATTTGGCAAGGACTCCAGTGTCTATCTCGGTCACAACTCCAGCTGGTTTTCCCGGATAATGCCAGATGGCACCATCCGTATCCTTGTTTCGCCCCTTCCTTGGGTTGTCCAGATTAGATGTGACTCCAAAGGTAGAATCTGGTTTTCCCATTTTTCCTATCAGGGTGGTGTAACTGTTTATGACCCGGTCGCAGACACCTGGGGTATTTTTCAATGGGGGGAATCTACCCGCCGTAATGTCTGTCAGGCTTTCGGGCTTGACCGTTGGGATACAAAATGGGTCTTTAATATGGGAGGGGCGATAGTGGCGATAGACTCTCTGGGCAGGGAGCAGGAGTTCTATCTCCCAGAGCTTGTTCCGCCAACCGGCGGTTCGTACGAGTTTGCCTTTGACTCCCAAAATCGGGTATGGCTTGGTCTCACCAATGGTCTTGAGGAACTGGATTATAACGGCACCCTTTTTGACCCCAGTGATGACCGGCACACCCTTTACAACCAAGGTCTGCCCGCAAGCGAGGTTCGTTCGGTGGCGGTTGACCCGCAGGACAGGGTTTGGGTTGCCACTCCCCAGGGCGGAGCGATGTGGAACGGAAGAGCATTTCAGGTTTATACAACCGCCAACAGCCGGCTCCTCTCCAACAACCTTTACCGGGTCAGAGTGGATGGGGCGGGCAGGGTTTGGTTTCTTTCTGATTCAGGTCTTTCAATATTTGATGTGGCAACTAACACCTGGACAAATTACAATGCGAAGAACTCTGGCATTATACCTAACCCTCAAGGTTTAACAGGATTTTATACTGCGCTGGACTTAGACCCGATCCAGGGGCGAGCAGGGATTGGGACGCTGCGGGGTTTCTCATTATTCACCTATGCAAAAGAGGAGGATACCACCGCAATGAGGTTGAAGGTCTTCCCCAATCCCTGTATTTTGGGGTTGCATCAGGGGGTAAATATTGAAGGGTTACCTAACGATGCCCGGGTAAAGGTTTACACCCTCAGCGGCGAGCCGGTGGCAGAGTTGTCAGTTGAGCCAACGCTGGGCAGGGCATCCTGGGTGCTAACAAATAAAAAGGTGGCAACCGGAATTTATCTCATCGTTGCCACAAGTGGCAAAGGGGTGCAAACAGAAAGGTGCGCCCTGGTTCGCCCGTAAGGGGAATCTCTATAATATTGGGACAGGGAAACTACTGCTGCTTCGTTGTCCGTCCGCGTGTAAAGCGGTGATTGCGGGGACGATGCCTGTTCTCCTCGTCAGCAAACTCCTCCATACAGGAGTCATAATACTGACACTCGGGACAGCATTCGTCATTCAATTTTCCCTTTGTCCGGCACAGTTCATAGCCGGCACAGGCACGACAACACATTAAATCAAGCCTCCTTTAACTTAAGTTGATAAGTAGGATGAGTTCGCGCACAAGTTCAGCCACAGTTGCTGCACCTCTTGAAGCGCTCGGACTGCGGGGACAGAACTCCACAAGGTCGCAGCCGATGACATTCATCCCCTGGAGTTCGGCAAGGGCTTGGGCAAGTTCCCGGTAAGAGCAGCCACCAGGTTGTGGGGTCTGAACCTCAGGCATCACACCGGGGTCAAGGACATCAATGTCCAGGGTAATATAAACTGGTCTTTTATCAATCTTTGTCCTGATTGCCTTTATCGGTGCCAGGACCTCAAAAGGATAAAGGTTCGGGATAGTCATCTCCTCAGCGCGGAAAAATGAGCGGATGCCTAATTGAAACAAATTGTCCTTGGGAATAACATCCAGGACACGGCGCATCGCCGTGGCATGGGAGCAGGGCTCGCCCAAAAACTCCTCGCGCAGGTCAGAATGGGCATCAAACTGAATCACGCACAGGTCGGTAAATTTTTTCACAAGCTCTCTTATGATGAACGGGGTGATGGAATGCTCACCGCCAACCGCCAGTTGTCTCTTACCTCGTGAATAGTTTGAAGCGGTGGTCTTCTGAATGAGTTCCGCCGGCGTTTCTGGCTTCTCAAATGTGAAGGCAATGTCACCGGCATCATAAATCCGCACACCGGTGATGTCCCTTTTTTGATAAGGGCTGAAGGACTCAATGTTATCAGCGCCCAGCCTGCCCACAAAAGGACCGAACCTTGTTCCTGGAATAAAGGAACTGGTGCGGTCAAGCGGCATACCGATGACCACCACCTCGGCCGAGTCAAAATCGGAATTGGCAAAATAAGATGCCATCAAGGCAGATTAGCATAGAGATTCAAAATCCTATGTCAATATTTTTCATCTATATGAATATTTATCTCTCACAAGGTCCCGGTATTTAGGATAAGGTTTTAAATGATAGGGGTGATAAGGCTGGGATTTGTGTGTGCGGATATGGGCTTGATTGGGGCAGGCATTGGGGTAGAATAATTGTATGAACTTCAGCGGGGTGTTCGTAGTTGTCGGGCTTTTGATTCTGTCCGTTGTGGCGGCAGAGGCACGCACAGGCTTTCCCGACTTTGCCCTAAAGGAGTCATTGGCGCGGGTGCATCCACGGATGAGGGCACCCTGGCTAAGGGAGCGTGGGATTGATGACCCGCATTACTCCTTCAAGAAGTTAGCAAGCACCGGCTTGAGATGCATCGGTCGCTGGCCTTGGGGTCCAAGTTGGGAGCTTTGCGGTCGGGATTCGCTTTTGTTTCTTGGTTCTGGCTCTGGAGTTCGGATTCTTTCCATTTCCGACTCAATCCGTCCGCAGATGCTTGGTCACATCAACGCCCGTGGTCTAATCAGCCAACTGGCAGTTAAGGACACGCTGTTGTATGTTGCCTGTGGCAATTTTGGGGCACAGATATACAACATCAGCAATCCTGCCAACCCGAGAGAACTTGGTTCAATGGACGCGGTTATTTATGACTTAGCGGTCGTTGACACGCTCTGCTACACTGTTGGTAGCAAGTATCCACCAAACGACAGTCTGCGCATCTACAATGTAGCTGACCCTGCTCACCCGGTGGAGGTTGGTGCAGTCTGTGATAGCGGCAATGTTCTGATAGTTGCAAACGGCTATGCATTCGTCGCCGGTAATGTAACTTCGATGAATGTCTATGATGTCCGTAACCCCGTCTTACCAAATTGGATTAATTCCCGAGGTGGACATTACCTAACTTTATTCCCGAGGGAAAACCTATTGTTTTGCTCGGGTGTGCAACCCGACTACTTCTCGGTGCTTGATATCAGCAATCCCGGGTCCATAACAGAAATCGGTCGTATCAATGGTTATGGTGGCTGGGCACTTTATGTTGATGACTATTTTGCTTATCTGAGTTGTACCTATGAACATCAAGGTCTATACATCATAGATATCACAGACTCCACTCGCCCACAACTGCGTGGAAGTATCAATCCGGAGGGTGACAATGAATGGGACTTCTATGTTCCGCAGCCCCTTTCCTATGGCTACTTAGCGGCGGACTACGGCGGATTGGTGGTTATTGACCTGCACAATGTCAACTCCCCCACGGAAGTATGGTCAGGCTACAAAGCTCATCAAGCTATGGATGTTCACTTGGACAACTCGCGCTGCTATGTTGCTGAGCAGTGTGCCGGTTTGCGCATCCTGGATGTAACCGACCCATCGAATCCGCAAGACCTTGGAGAATATGATACTATCGGTGTCCTTGATGTCCGCTCTGCGACAGCCCGGGACTCCTTCGCGTTTATCACCTACTGGGGTAACCGTCGCAGATTCCTCCGGGTATTGGATGTAACCGACCCGCTCCAGCCGATATTTGCTGCGGAGGAATCATGCTTCAACCCGCCGATGGACATTGTGCTACGGGATTCCTTTTTGTATCTGGCAGAAGCAAACCGCTTTCAGGTTGTCAACATCGCCCGTCCCCGCCAGCCCAGACTGGTGGGGAGCTGCGATGGTGATGGGGTGGCAATTGTAGTGCAGGATTCGTTTGCATATACGGCTGCAGGAGCAGTCCGCATTACAAACATTGCCCGACCCGACAGTCCGTTTGTTGTCAGCACCATCAACGCCTTCGCGTACGGCATTGCGATGCGCGACACTTTCATCTATTTGCCTTATGGCTACGATACACTCCGAGTGTACAGTGCCGCAAACCCACAGGCTCCGCGGCTCCTGGGTTTCACTCCGCTCCACACGCACCTGTGGGATGTTGCTCTTGCCGAGTCGGTGGCTGCTGTGGCTACGTTCGACGGGCTTGAACTCGTCAGTCTGGATAACCCATCGCAACCGCAGTGGTGCGGAGCTATCAGAACACCATACGGTCCTCGCCGTGTTGTCTATTCGGCGCCATACTTCTACACCGCTATGTGGGACGCAGGTGTGGGGGTCTACAGCGTGGAATCGGTCGGTCTGTCAGAACTACGGACCGCCGAAGTTCGACCAACGCAGTTGACGGTATCTCCCAATCCAGCGAGAAACCACCTTAAAGTTTCATTTATCTCCGTCCCTGCCCAGAATATAAACTTACGCGATGTTACGGGGCGAAGCGTGTCACCGATGGCGATTAAGACCGAGTCAGGTAATGTCTTGACACTTGACCTGTCCAACCTTACAGCAGGTGTTTATTTCTTGGAGGTCAAGGCAGCTAAAAAACTAAACAATGTAAAGTTTGTGAAACAGTAAAAGGAGGCTAATATGAGAAGGGTCGTTGTTGCTATATTGACAGTAGCGGTGGCAACCGGTTGGTGCCTTCTGAAGGCGTATTCTGTTGAACCGGTCAAAGCCGCGTGGAGTGGCTGGACGACATTCCAGCATAACCAAATCTCCCAGACCATCACCTGCAACTTTGACAGTCTGGTGCGGGTGGAGTTGTTTGCGGGCAACATTGGATCTGGTGGACAGTATCGCGTTGGCGTCTTGGAAAATGGTAGCGAAATAATGTGGAGCACGGGCAACCAAAAGCAGGACCATAGTTGGATCAGGTTTGAAAACTGGAGTACACAGGTGACCTTCACTAAAGGGAAGCGGTATGAATTCAAGTTCACAAGAGTGGGGCAGGATTCAATTCAGTATTACTACAACCCGAATAACCCGTATGGGTATGGAATACTGATTGACCCGAATTTGCCAGACCCGGTGCCGCTGGGCTGGGATTTGTGTATGCGGATATACGGGAAGATGGACAGGGTGGATAGCAGTTACTGGGGGGCGCTGGTTTGGGTGCGTGACACTGTTGCCGCACGGAACAATAATGTTCACGGCAAAGTCAAGGCTGCGGGTGTGCATATGGACAGGATTGGAATCCCCTGGGATTGGGTTTGGACAGACTCCCTTAATGATTTTGATTTTACAATGACAGACCCATCGGTGTTTTATTCGCACAACACAATGGGTTGCAAGATAATTGGCATCCTCGGCTCTTGCCCGTATTGGGCATCTTCGCGTTATGATTCCTCAGGGTGTCCGCCACGAAACCTGTATTTGGGTGTCTGGGATTCTCGCAATTACTGGGCGCGGTATGTTGAAGGTGTGGTCAGGCATTACTATTCAGACTTGGGATATATTAATATCTATGAAATCTGGAATGAGCCGAACAACTGGACGAGATTCTGGAGGGGACCTGAGTATCACTACGAGATTGGTCCCAATCAAGAAGATACCATCAATGCCCTGTGTTCCCTTTATGCCCGGTTGTGCGCAGTTGCCGATTCGGTGATAGACTCAATAACCCAAGGGGAGGCAACGGTGCTGATTGGCTCACTGGTGGCATCCCAACCTTTGCATTCCTCCCGAATCCCTCCTCTAAAGATGCTTGAGTATTGCTACCGGTTGGCAGATAAGCGGTTCTGGGATGGGGTGTCTTTTCATCCTTATCAGGACAGCGGTTTCAATGATATCAACCTTTTTGAAAGGCAGGCTGAGAGCCTGAGGCAGGTGATGCGGGAAAATGGGGATTATGGCGAACTCTGGATAACAGAGATTGGCACACCTCATGATGTGCCCGACACATTGATTGGCAAGGAGGCGCAGGCAAACTGCCTGGGGAAGATTTTTGTGGCGGCAGAAGGGAGCGCGGCTTTGCCCACAGGTGGCTATGACAGGGTTTGCTATTACAGTTTCATTGACCGGGATGCTGGCGAATACAATTATGGAATGCTCGATACCCTTTTCCAGCCCAAACCCGCCTTTTATGCAAGTTGCCAGACATCATCCCTGTTAATGGGTAAGAGTTTCAATCAGCGGGTTATTTTTGGTGATGGGCGTGATGATTCGGTGCGGGTCTATGAGTTTGAAGACCCAGTCAGCCAGAAGAGGACCTGGGTGGGATGGAAGAATCTGATTACGCCTGATAGTGATGTGCCCAAGGTGGCGGTGAGGATGCCAGTGAGGAGTGATACGGTTTTTTATCTGCCTCTGGATTATGACGGGACCCAGCCAACCGATACCAGGGTTACTGAAACCGATGGCTGGCTTGAGATTGACCTTTCAACCCGTCCGGTTTTTCTGACCGAAAAGAGCGAAGTTCTGCGTCCGGATTTGCGGGTTGACAGTATCAGGCTCGTGCCCTCCCAGCCGCAGGTGGGGATGCCGCTTAACATCTATTTCTGGGTGAAGAATTACGGCAACAGGTCATTGCCTGCGGGTGCGCCTGGGGGCATCGCTGTCTACCGCAACGGCACGAGGGTTAGCCCGCCTGTGCCCTTTCCCAATGATACCGCTATTGACCAGAACTGTGAGCGGGCTTTTGTCTTTCATATTGAGGCGGTGCCTGACACCTGGCGCGGTCAAAACCTTTTTTCTGTTGTTGTCAACCCGGACAGGGGTTTTGTTGAACTTAATTTTGAGGACAACGCCGGTTACATCTATACCACCATTTCCCTTTTGCCTGCCCAAAGGTTTTATGCAACCCTGCCAAAAGGGGTAGGTAACAAACAAAGCCGCTCCTGAAATTAAAATTTGGCCGTTAGGTCGCCTGGTTTCCATAAGGGAAATTAAAAGATAGGACTGGGTTTTTGCCGTTTGGTTAAGTATACTTATAAGTATACAGATTGGGTGGCGGGAAAATTGGCATATTTCTTTGAAT